>CAMVPS010000006.1:0-78351 GCA_947169405.1 uncultured Bacteroidales bacterium | reverse complement strand
GACTCACGTCCCGCAGGCTTTCCTTCGCCTCGCGGGAAGGGACGGCCAGGCCCATAATGCCGTTGAAAGCGACCAGGCCGAACAGCGTGTAGGACATCATCATCGATACCACGTGGATGGACAGCAGGGGCGACCGCAGGACCGGCATCAACGGCATGATCAGCGGGCTCACGCTCTCCCGGCTCGCCAGCAGCATCGTGAAGCCCGCCAGCAGGAATCCGAGTGGCTCGATGAGCGGGAACCGCCTGTACAGCAGCAGGATAGCCAACGTGGAGAACCACGCCATCAGCATCATCACATTGTATCGGCCCACATAAGGCCCCGTGCCTGATATATACCACCGCAGGCCGATGACCAGCGTCAAGTACAGCCACATCAGGAGCGCGACGGCGGCGCCGCCGTGCAGCACCCAGGCCGGGAACTTCCGCTTCTTGCTGATGAGCACCGCCCCCAGCACGAACAGCACGATGCCCAGCGTCAGGCACAGCATGAACTGCACCTTCGGCCGCGCGATGGCCATATACAGCTCATTGGCCTGCACTTTCGCCTTCGACGTGAGCATAAAATCGGGCGTGCTCGCCTCTTTCCGGGGCATACCCATTCCCTCCGGCATGGACTGGGCCGATGCCGGGGCGGGCGCGAGCGCGAAGAGCGCCACCGCCGCCGTCATCGTCGCGACCCGTCGCAACGCCTTCCGGAACGCCGTATCCTTCTCGAAGAAGAACCCGATCATCGACAAGAGCAGCAGGAGATAGCCCGCATAGGTGATGCCCACGCCCCAGGGGTCGTGGCTCACCGCGAGAATGCTGCCCAGGCCATCCTCGTCATAATCAGCCTGATAGAAGCGGTAGCCGTGGTACTTGGCGATGTTGTTCATCGAGATCCGGACGGCATTTCCTTCGGGGAGAAAGGTGATGTCGGACCGGTAGTCGAGCGGGCGTCGCGTACCCTCGTAATAGTCGATGGCGAACGCCTCCAGCCGGATGCTGAAGGGCAGCTTCGCCGGCGTCTCGTCGTCCAGTTCATAGTCCGCCGTGGTCTCTCCTTCGCGCAGGTGGATGCTGCCGCTCGTGCCAAAGAGGAACGTGACCAGCGCCCCGGCCAGAATGACCACCAGACCGACGTGAAGGCCCATGGTCCACAGCCGCTTGGGCGTACCCTCCATCACGAGGTAAATCACCCCGGCAATGGCCGCGACGGCCCAAAGAACGATGAACAGCGGGCTATGGTAGAACCACTGGAACGCCACGGGCGTCCCGTGCAGCCGTTCGACGACGGTGGCGGCCATCATCATCGCGATGAGGACCGCCGCCGCGCCGAAGGACAAATACTTGCAAGTTCGTTTCATGCAACCCAAAATCATTGATTGAACGCAAATTTACAAAATATTTGTTACGCACGAAGATGCGGCGAAAGCCTTTTTTTGTATCTTCGTGCCATGATGAAGAAATTAGCGCTCTTTCTGCTGGCGGCGGCGTGGTCCGTGGCCGGCTTTGCCCAGGACCGGCTGTATGCCGACGAGTTCCCCCTCGGGGATGTGAAACTGCTGGACGGCCCGCTCCAGAAGGCCCGGGACCTCAACATCCAAACCCTGCTGCAGTACGACTGCGACCGGCTCCTGGCCCCCTACCGGATCCAGGCCGGGCTGGAGCCCCGGAAGAAGGCCTATCCCAACTGGGACGGCCTGGACGGCCACGTGGGCGGCCACTACCTGGCCGCGATGGCGATGAACGCCGCGACGGGAAACGAGGAGTGCCGCCGCCGGATGGAGTACATGCTCGCCGAGCTGCAGGAATGCGCCGATGCCAACGTCAAGAACCACCCGGAATGGGGCAAGGGCTACGTGGGCGGCATGCCCGACAGCGAAAACATCTGGAGCAAGTTCAAGAAGGGCGATTTCAGCGTGTATTCCCGCGCCTGGGCCCCGTTCTACAACCTGCACAAGATGTACGCGGGCCTGCGCGACGCGTGGCTGTACTGCGGCAACGAGCAGGCCAAGAACCTGTTCCTGGGCTTCTGCGACTGGGCCATCGACCTGACGGCCGGCCTCAGCGACGCCCAGATGGAGCAGATGATGGGCAACGAGCACGGCGGCATGAACGAGGTCCTGGCCGACGCCTACGCCATCACCCTGGACGCCAAGTACCTCGCCGTCGCCCGCCGCTTCTCCCACCGGATGCTGCTGAATCCGATGTCGCAGCGGGTGGACAACCTGGACAACCTGCACGCCAATACGCAGGTGCCGAAGGCGGTCGGCTTCGCGCGGATCGCGGAACTCGGCGGCGAGGAGACCTATAACGACGCCGCGGAGTTCTTCTGGGACATCGTCACGGGAGAGCGCTCGCTGGCCTTCGGCGGCAACAGCCGGCGCGAGCACTTCCCCAGCAAGGAGGCCTGCACGGACTTCATCAACGACATCGACGGTCCCGAGTCCTGCAACACCTTCAACATGCTGCGGCTCACGGAGCACCTCCACCGGCGCAATCCGGACGCCCGCTACGCCGATTACTACGAGCTGGCGCTCTTCAACCACATCCTCTCCACCCAGCATCCCGGGCACGGCGGCTACGTGTACTTCACCCCGGCCCGCCCGCGCCATTACCGCAACTACTCCGCCCCGAACGAGGCGATGTGGTGCTGCGTGGGCACCGGTATGGAAAACCACGGCAAGTACGGCCAGTTCATCTATACCCACAAGGGCGACGCCCTGTTCGTGAACCTCTTCGTCTCCTCGGAGCTGAACTGGCGTGAAAAAGGCGTCACGCTGCGCCAGGAGACCGGTTTCCCGTACGGCGAAACGAGCCGGATCACGGTCGTGGCCGGCAAGGGCGTCTTCCCGATGCTCGTCCGCTACCCCAACTGGGTGAAGCCCGGTCAGTTCAAAGTCCAGGTCAACGGCAAGCCGGTCGAGGTCGTCACCGGCCCCGGCAGCTACGTCGCCATCGACCGCAAATGGAAGAAGGGCGATGTCATCGACGTCACCTTCCCGATGCACAGCAGCGTGAAATACCTCCCGAACGTGCCGAAGTACGTGGCCCTGATGCACGGCCCCATCCTGCTGGGCATGAAGACCGGCACGGAAGACCTCGCACACCTGATTGCCGACGACAGCCGCTTCGGGCAGTACGCGAGCGGCGCGAAGCTCCCGCTGGACGGCGCCCCCATCCTCATCGACGACCACATCGACCGGATCGCCGAACACTTGAAGCCAGTCGCCGGCAAGCCCCTGCATTATACCTTGGACGTGAAGATGGAGAACCCCATCCGGAACGAGATCCAGCCTTTCTTCGAGATCCACGACGCCCGGTATATGATGTACTGGCTCACGCTGTCGGAGCAGGGATACCAGGACTATCTGGAAGGCCTGGCCCGCGCCGAGAAGGAGCGCCAGGAGCTGGAAGCCCGCACCGTGGACAAGGTCCAGCCCGGCGAGCAGCAGCCCGAGACCGACCACAAGATGGAAACCAACGGCTCCTCCACGGGCAACACCAACGACGTCTTCTTCCGCGACGCCCGCAACGGCCGCTTCTTCAGCTATTTGATGAAGACAGACGGCCGCACGGACCTCTCCCTCCGCCTCCAGTTCTGGGGCGTGGGCGAGTGGAAGACGCACGAGTTCGACATCTTTGTGGACGAAGAACTGCTCACCAGCGTGAACAACACCGGCAAATACCGTATCTCAGAGTTCAAATACGAGACCTTCCCCATCCCTGCGTCCATGCTGGAAGGCAAGGAGCAGGTCCGGGTGAAGTTCGTGGCGAAGCCGGGCAAGCAGGTCGGCGAGATCTATGGCGTCCGGCTGGTGAAACCTTAGAAGTGAGGGGAGCGCACCGGGACATCGGCCTTGGCGCCGGACCGGGTGCGCACCTCATACGAGGTGATGCGGCCGTCGGCCCAGTCGAAGTCCACGACGTAGCCGCCGCGGGCGCGCAGGCCGCGGACGGAGCCTTCCGTCCACGCGGCGGGCAGCGCCGGGAGGAGCACGATGGCGTCCTCGTGGCTCTGCAGCAGCATTTCCGCGATACCGGCCGTCACGCCGAAGTTGCCATCAATCTGGAACGGCGGATGCGCGTCGAAGAGGTTCGGATAGGTGTTCCGCTGGAACAGGTTCTTGATGATGAGGAAGGCGTGGTCGCCGTCCTGCATCCGCGCCCAGAAGTTCGTCTTCCAGCCCAGGCTCCAGCCCGTGGCCCGGTCGCCGCGCTGGATCAGCGTGGTGCGCGCGGCCTCGAAGAGGTCGGGCGTGCGCGTCGGGGTGATCTGGTCGGAAGGATACAGGCCATAGAGGTGCGAGATGTGCCGGTGCTGGTCGTTCGGGTCGTCGCCGTCCTCGATCCATTCCTGCAGCTGGCCGTACTGGCCCACCTTCATCGGCGGCAGCTTCGCGAGCGTCTCCTGCAGCTTCGCGCGGTAATCGGCCTCATCCAACCCTAAGATTTCGGAGGCCTTCAAGGTGCTGGAGAGGGCGTCGCGGACAATCTGCGTGTCCATCGTACAGCCGGCCGTAATCGGGGATTTCTTGCCCATCGGCCCGTGCTCCGGGCTCACGGAAGGGACGACCACCAGATAGCCGTTGCGCGGGTCCGTCTGCAGGTAATCCAGGTAGAAGTCCGCCGTTCCCTTGATGACCGGGTACCATTCCCGCAGAAAAGCCTCGTCCTTGGAGAAGAGGTAATGGGTCCACAGATGCGTGGCCAGCCAGGCTCCGCCGTTGGGGTACATCCCCCAGAAGGCGCCGTCCACGGGACCCGCGATGCGCCAGAGGTCCGTGTTGTGGTGCGCCATCCAGCCGTCGCAGTCATACATTTGCCGCGCGGTAATCGCACCCGTCTCCGAGAGGTCCTTGATCATCCCGAAGAAGGGCACGAGGGTCTCGTCGAGGCCGCACACATCGGCGGGCCAGTAGTTCATCTGGGCGTTGATGTTGATCGTGTACTTGCTGTCCCACGGGGCCATCACCTCGTCGTTCCAGATGCCCTGGAGGTTCGCCGGCTGGCCGCCGGGCTGGGAGGAGCTGATCAGCAGATACCGGCCGTAATTGAAGATCAGGGCGACCATGCCCATGTCGTCGCTGTCCTGGAAAGCCTCCTTGCGCTTGTTCGTCGGGAGGGCCGCATTCGCGCCGGAACGCAGCTTGATGGAGCAGCGGCCGTACTGCGCGCCGTAGGCGGCTTCGTGCCGCGCGAGGAGCTTCTTGTAGGAGAGCTTCGCGGCGGCGGCCAGGCCCGCC
The DNA here is from genome assembly GCA_947169405.1 of uncultured Bacteroidales bacterium. Classification (GTDB taxonomy): domain Bacteria; phylum Bacteroidota; class Bacteroidia; order Bacteroidales; family UBA932; genus Cryptobacteroides. The sequence continues at coordinate 73,121 of CAMVPS010000006.1, read as the reverse complement.
TTCGCGGCGGCCGACTCGTCGCCGGAAATGTCGTGATAATTGACGTAATTCGTCGCGGCGTTCACCAGCAGGGTCACGTGCGTCGCGCCGGAAATGGTCAGCTGCTTGTCCTCCGCGGCCACTTTTCCGTCGCTGATGACCTGCGTGCGGCACTCGGCCGTCAGCCCGCCGGGGATGCCCTCGTGCTCCACGCCTTTGATACGCGTTACGAGCGTATTCCCCTCAGTAGCAACCTCATAGGGAAACTTGCAATCCTGCGTAAGGGAGAACGTCAATGCGCCCTTCTTGCTGGCGTCGAGGCGGATGACGAGGGCGCGGTCGCGCAGCGAGGCGAACGCGCTCCGCGTGTAGCGGACGCCGTCCGCCGTGAAGCCGACCCCCGCGACGGCGCGGGTCAGGTCCAGGTCGCGGCAGTAGTCCTCGACCTCCTCCGGCATATTCTCGAAATGCATCCGGAGGCTGCCCAGCGTGAGGAACCGCTGGCCGTGCGGCCCGGGGATGAACTCCTTGTTGATGAGCGCCTCCGCTTCCTCCTCGCGCCCCGCGTAGATGAGCTGGCGGACCTCGTCGAGGTGCTCGAGCGACGTCTTGCTGTTGTTGTCGTGCGGGGAACCGCTCCAGAAGGTGGATTCGTTCAGCTGGATGGTCTCGTCGGCGACGCCGCCGAACACCATCGCGGCCATCTGGCCATTGCCGAGGGGCAGGGCCTCGAGCCACCGGCCGGCCGGGGCGTCATACCACAGACGTTCCTGGTCTCCGGCCACCTGGGCCGGCTTCGCGCAAGCCATCATCGCGATCGCGATGGAAAAAAGGGAAAAGAGTTTCTTCATAACGGGTCCGTTGTTTTTCTCGGAAGACAAATGTAATGATTTCCAAGGAAATGGGCAACGGAACTCGCCTCACTTCGACCGGATTGAGCGGAGCAGGTACAGGATTGGGAAGATTTCCAGACGGCCGATGAGCATCTCGGTCATGCTGGTCGCCTTGAGGACGGTCGGGAAGGCCGCGAAGTTGGACATCGACCCCACCTCGCCGAAGCCGGGGCCGACATTGCCGATACAGGCGACCGAGGCGGTGACGCCCGTGGTGAAATCCAGGCCGAAGGAAAGGTTGACGGCGGCGAAGACGACGACGATGAGCAGGTAGCAGAAGATGTACCCGTACGCGTCGTTCACCAGTTCGTCCGAGCGAATCCGGCCATCGACCCGGACCGCCTGGACCTGGTGCGGACTCACGGTGAGGCCGACTTTCCGGTAGATGCCCTTGGCGGCCAGGATGGCGCGGTCGATCTTGATGCCGCCCGAGGTGGACCCGGAGCAGCCGCAGATGAGCGAGCAGATGATGAGGATCGACATGCTGAGCGGAGGCCACAGCGTCGTGTCCTGCGTGGCGAACCCGGTGGTCGTGGAGATGGAGGCGACCTGGAAGGAGGCGTCCCGGAGCGCCTCCCCGAAGGAAGGATCGTGTCCATTGACCATCAGGTCGGCCGTCACGACGATGATGGCGAGGACCACCAGCGACAGGAACACCTTGATGGTCTCGGACTTCCAGATGTACTTCGGACGGCCCTTCAGGATAGCCAGGAACAGGATGCCGAAATGGACGCCGGCGGCGAGCATCGCGAAGGTCAGGACCACCTCGGCGGCCGGATTGGCGTAGAAGGCGATGCTGGTGTTCCGGGTGCAGAACCCGCAGGTGCTGCAGGCCGACATCGCGTTGGTGGCGGCGTCGAACCAGCCCATCCCCGTCAGCTTCAGGGCGAAGAACGTCACCACTGTCAAGGCGATGTAGGTCAGGAACATCCGGTTGGCGAAGCTGGTGCTGCGGTCGCCGGCGAAGGGCTCGCGGGCCACGGTGGAGATTTCCGCCCCGGACAGGGTCGACTTGTCCGCGCCCGCGGTGATCATCGAGAACAGCGTGACGATGCCCACGCCGCCCACCCAGGCCGTCGCGATGCGCCAGAACTGCAGGCCGCGCGGGAGCGCCTCGATGTCGTTCAGGATGGACGCCCCGGTCGTCGTGAAGCCCGAGATGCTCTCGAAGAGGGCGTTGACGGGCGTGAACTCGCGGCCGTAGAACAGGAAAGGAAGCATCCCGAACAGGCAGGCCATCAGCCAGGCCCCGACGACGATGCTGTTCCCTTCCTGGAACGTCAGCTTATGACGGCCCCGGCGGACGAAGAGGATGGGATAGCAGCCGACAACGATCGTCAGGAAGGCGGAGAACAGCAAAGGAATCCGGCTCTGGTCCCCCGGCGTCAGGCACGCGATGATCCCCGACACGGTCATCAGGGCCGCGACGAGGAGCAAGGAAACGCCGATATACCATGTGATTACCTTCCAATTCATTGCCTTTCGGATTCCGGGGACAAAGTTATGGCCCGGTATTGCATTTATCAATACAATTATTTTTATCTTTGCATTGATAAAATCAATCACGCGGAACGATGACCCTCCAGCAGCTGCGCTATATCGTCGCCATCGACGACCACCGGCACTTCGGGAAAGCGGCCGAGGCCTGCGGCCTCACGCAGTCCACGCTGAGCCTGATGGTCAAGAAACTGGAGGAGGAGCTGGACGTGCGCATCTTCGACCGGGACGCGCACCCGGTGGCGCCGACAGCCGTCGGTCGCAAGATCATCGACCGCGCGAAGGTGATCCTGTTCAACGTCGACCAGCTGGCGGAGATGACCCGTTCGGAGAAGGAAATCCTCTCCGGGCCGCTCAAGATCGCCCTCATCTCCACCACCTCCCCCGTGCTGACCCCCGGCCTTTTCAAATTCTTCGGGGAACGGTACCCGTCCATCGGCCTGCAAACGGAGGAAATGCTCTCCGACACCATCCTGGACAAACTCCGGAAGGCGGAGGTGGACATGGGCATTCTCGCCGGACCGGTCCGGGAACCCGGCCTGCTGGAGATTCCGCTGTACCACGAGCGCTTCCTCGCCTACGTTTCCCCTGCCAATCCCGCCTATGCGCAGGAAAGCATCCGCGCGGCATCGCTTTTCGAGCAGCCGCTCTGGATCATCCGCGACGGCCTGCGGCAGTTCGACCCGAAGGACTTGAAGGACGGCGAGGGGACGAAGGACGGCGCATTTTCTTATGAACGGTTCTTCGAGGGCGGCCGCGTGGGCATCCTGATCCAGGTTGTCAACGACAACGGCGGCCTCACCATCATCCCGGAAACGCATACCGGCTTCATCCTGTACAGCCAGCAGCACCGCATCCGTCCCATCATCGACCCGGTCCCGAGCCGGACCATCTCCCTGGTCCTCCGCAGCGATTATATCCACGAGGCCAAATTGAATGCCGTGGTGGATGCCGTCAAACAGATTATCCCGGGCACCATGCTGGACAACGTCCTCCGGAAAGGACGCCTGACCTTGTAAACACTTAAAATAAAGGATATGAAACTACGGACAATCCTCTTCTCCCTGGCCGTCGCGGCGGTGACCGCCGCGTGCGCGCCCAAGGCGACGCCCCTGAAGACCTGCATCTTCCCGGGCGACTATCCCGACCCGACCATCCTGCGGGACGGGAACGATTTCTACATGACACATTCGTCGTTCACCTATTTCCCGGCCCTGCTGGTCTGGCATTCCACGGACCTTGTCCATTGGGAGCCCATCGCCCGGGCCGTGGAGGACGGCGACTATTCCATCTTCGCCCCGGACATCTGCAAGGTGGACGGGAAGTTCTACATCTACTACCCCACGAGCAAGGGCGAGAACTATGTCGTGACGGCCGACCGGCCCGAGGGCCCCTGGTCCGCGCCGGTGAAACTGGCCGTGGGCGGCATCGATCCGGGCCACGTCGTGGCGGAGGACGGGAACCGCTACCTGTACACGAACAACGGCTTCGTGACGCCCCTGACACCTGACGGCCTGGCCGCGGCGGGTCGCCCGAAGAAGGTGTATGACGGATGGAAATTCCCCGAGGAGTGGGAGACGGAAGGTTTCTGGCTGGAATCTCCCAAGCTCTTCAAGCGCGGAGACTGGTTCTACCTCGTGACCGCGGAAGGCGGCACCGCCGGCCCGCCCACAAGCCATATGGTCGTCGTCGCCCGGAGCAAATCGGCCCTCGGCCCTTGGGAGAACAGCCCGCACAACCCGCTGGTGCACACATATTCCGCCGATGAGGTCTGGTGGTCCAAGGGCCACGGCACCCTCATCGACGATGCCGCCGGCAACTGGTATGTGGTCTATCACGCCTACCGGAACAACTACCACACGCTGGGCCGGAGCACCATCATCGAGAGCGTGGAATGGACGGCCGACGGCTGGCCCGTCCTCGTGGAAAAGGACGGCGCAAAATGGGAGCAGAATGGCCTGCAGGGCGATTATTCCTATCTGCGCGACTACGACAATCCGCTCCTGTGGGCGAAATGGCACGCCGGGTTTGACGGCGGTACGCTGATGACCACGACGGCCGTAGACGAGGCCTACGAGATCACGGCCCGATTCTCCGTCCCCGAAGGCGGCAAGGCGGGGCTGTACCTGTTCTACAACGAGGAAGCGTATTTCGGACAGGCAGGTGACGCAAAGGACCTGGCCGTGCGCATCCGGAACGAACGCAACACGGCCAGTGTCTGGGTCCAGGCCGATGCCGGCGAATGGGTCCCCGCGCAGGAAGGCGTGGACGTCTCCGGCTACCACCACAACAACTTCCAGGGCTTCTTCGCCCTCCGTCCCGCCTACCTGCTGTGCGGCGGCGCGAAGCTGGTGGATTTCGACTATAAAGCGTTGTAAATCACCCCTTGAGGAAATCTTAATCCGAAAAATTATGGTTCCTACTGCAAATCTCATTGTGATGGTCGTGAACGCCCTCCTGGGCTTCGCCATCCCCGTATTCCTGTGTTGGTGGGCGGTGAAAAAGCACCAAGCCAAGCTGTCCACGATCCTCATCGGCGCCGGCACCTTCGTCGTCTTCGCGCTGGTGCTGGAGTCGATCGTCCACCAAATCGTCCTCAAGGGCCCGAGTGGGGCGGTCATCCAGGGGAAAACCCTATACTACGCCCTCTACGGCGGCCTGATGGCCGGCCTCTTCGAGGAAACGGGCCGGTTCCTGGCCATGAAGTTCCTCCTCAAGAAGGAACCCACGGAGACCAAGCCGGGCGTTTCCTACGGCCTCGGCCACGGCGGCGTGGAAATGGTCATCGTCTTCGGCATTTCGATGATTTCCACCCTCACGATGGCCCTGATGGTCAACCTCGGGCAGACGGACACCCTGCTCGCCTCGGCGCCCGCGGAGGCGAAAGACCAGCTGACCGCCACGCTCGAGCAGCTCCAGACCACGAGCGCCGGCACCTACCTCCTCGGCCTCTGGGAGCGGTTCTCCGCCATTACGCTGCATATGGGCCTGTCCATCCTCGTTTGGGCGGCCGTCCGGAAGGGCGGGAAGTGGCTCTGGTTCCTCCCGGCCGCCATCCTGCTGCATGCCCTGGTGGACGGCCTGGCCGTCATCCTGTCCAAGACCGGCGCCAGCATGGTCACCGTGGAGCTGATCATCATGGCCCTGGCTATCGCCGTCGCCGCCCTCGCCTGGATGGTCGCCCGAAGGGCGTTCCCGGCGGAGGCGGCGACTGCCACAGAATAATCCACTTTATCTGATCTTCTCGAAGGCCTGCGAAAGGTCGGCGATGAGGTCGTCCACGTGCTCCGTGCCGATGGACAGGCGGATCGTGCTCTGGTAGATGCCCTGATCCGTGAGCTCCGCTTCCGTGAGCTGGGAGTGCGTGGTGGTTGCGGGATGGATGACGAGGGATTTCACATCGGCCACGTTCGCGAGGAGGGAGAAGATTTCCAGCGAGTCGATGAACTTGAACGCCTCGTCCTTGCCGCCCTTGATCTCGAAGGTGAAGATGGAGCCGCCCCCGTTCGGGAAGTACTTTTGGTACGTCGCGTGGTCGGGATGGTCCGGCAGGGACGGGTGGTTGACCTTGGCCACCTGCGGGTGCTTGGACAGGAAGTCCACGATTTTCAGCGCGTTGGCCACGTGCCGCTCCACGCGCAGGGAGAGCGTCTCCAGGCCCTGCAGGAAGATGAAGCAGCTCACCGGGGAGAGCGTCGCGCCGGTGTCCCGGAGCAGGATGGCGCGGGCGCGGGTGATGTAGGCGGCGGGGCCGACGGCATCGGCAAAGACGATTCCGTGGTAGCTGTTCTCGGGCTCGGTGAACTGCGGGAACTTGCCGGACGCCTTCCAGTCGAACTTCCCGGAATCCACGATGACGCCGCCGATGGTGGTGCCGTGACCGCCGATGAACTTGGTCGCGGAATGGACCACGATGTCCGCGCCCAGCTCGATGGGCCGGAGCAGGAACGGGGTCGCGAAGGTGTTGTCCACCACGAGCGGAATCTGGTGCCGATGGGCGATCGCCGCCACCTTCTCGATGTCGATGACGTTTCCGTTGGGGTTTCCGAAGGTCTCGATGAACAGGAGTTTCGTCTCCGGGCGGATGGCCTTCTCGAAGTTATTCAGGTCGGCCGGGTCCACGAAGGTGGTCGATATACCGTAAGGGACGAGCGTGTGCTGCAGGAGGTCGTAGGTGCCGCCGTAGATGGTCTTGGCCGCCACGACATGGTCGCCCGCGCGGGTGATGTTGAGGATCGAGTAGGTGATGGCGGCGGCGCCGGAGGCCACGGCCAGCGCGCCCACGCCGCCTTCCAGCGCGGCGATGCGCTGCTCCAGGATGTCCTGGGTGGTGTTGGTCAGGCGGCTGTAGATGTTGCCGGGATCCGCCAGGCCGAAGCGCGCGGCGGCATGCGCGCTGTTATGGAAGACATAGGAGGAAGTCTGGTAAATCGGAACCGCGCGGGCGTCGGAAGCGGGATCGGCGTGCTCCTGACCCACGTGGAGCTGAAGGGTTTCGAAGTGGAGTTTCTGCGTTGCCATAATTCGTGTGTTTTTCTGCTTGCAAAGTTATGGCGCATGGAGATTTCAAACAAGAAACTTGGAAAAATAGGTGTTTTCCGCTAAATTTGCCATCAGCAGCAGGGAAACCGTTCACATAGACTGTGGATAAAGCCCCCCTGGCAGAAGAATCCACTATGGCCGAAACCATCGACAAGACTGACATTCAGATCCTTCGCGTCCTCCAGGAGAACGCCCGCATCACCGTCAAGGACCTCGCCCTCAAGGTCCACCTCTCCCCGACCCCCGTCTTCGAACGCCTCCACCGGCTGGAAAACGAAGGCTACATCCGCAAGTACACGGCCGTCCTGGACGCCGCCAAGCTCGGCCGCGGCTTCCTCGTCTTCTGCAGCGTCCGCCTCCGCCGCATGGGCAAGGACATCGCCAACGACTTCGTGAACCGAGTCAAGGACATCCCCGAAGTGGCCGAATGCTACAACATCTCCGGCGACTTCGACTACCTCCTGAAGATCTACGCCCCCGACATGCAGTACTACAACAACTTCCTCATCAACACCCTCGGCACCATCGACAGCCTCGGCTCCGTCCAGAGCTCCTTCGTGATGAGCGAAATCAAGAACAGCTGCGGCCTCCCGCTGTAGGCGCGGGTCACACTTCGCCAAAGTGCCGCACATCAACCCCCACCAGGCGACCTTGCTTGGCCTCTCGCGGTGCGCCAAGGGCCGATATCGGCCTGTGGCGCACCGCAACCACCGGCACAGCGCGCTGAACGGGCATTCCCGTACGGCTGTTTGGCGGATGATTGAAATGGTGCAAGTTTCCGGCATTACTGGCGCAGGTGTCCCATGTTCTTGGCGCAGGTGGGATTTTTGGGGTGGGACCTGCGCCAGCACAACGCACAGAACCGCGATTCACGGCGCAGGTCCCCACCGTTTTTCCTCACCTGCGCCAAAACACCTATACACCTGCACCAACAATCAGCACCACCTGCGCCAATGATCGGGACCACCTGAAGAATGGGCTCCATCATCTTGATAGATTGGAGAAGCTGAAGGGGAAGGGCGCCTCCGCGAGCGGGACGCTCGCTTCCGTCATCGACGGATAGGGGCCGGAAAGGCCCCGGAGGCACCCTTCCCCCAACCTTTCCACTATACCACCCCACTTCGCCAAACTGCCGCACATGGACGCCCACAGGAAGGCCCTGCAAGGCCACTTGATGTGCGCCAAGGGCCGATATCGGCCTGTGGCGCACCGCAACCACCGGCACAGCGCACAGAATACGCCCTCCCGTGCGGCTGTTTGGCGGCCTAAGGGCCGATTTAGACGCGGAAATGGCACGAAAAATGCGTATCTTGCAACGGAAAACTTAACGTCATGGCTATGCGTGAATTCTTGTATGATACCAAGCCCCTCCCCGAGGAGCCTGACGATCTCGTGGTCATCAATCCCACCCGGGTCAATGAACCGGACGGCGCCATCCTGGTGTATCGCAAGGAAGGCGTCCTGGTGTTCGACGGGAAGCAGATTCCCATCGGCAAGATTGTCGAGGGGTACGTGTCCAACAGCAACAACAATCCTTATCTGCCGGTGTCGTACCACATCCTGCTGGCGATGGACGACCAGAATATCGTCCACATCCCGGCTGGGCAGGATTTTGAATGGGCCCAGGAGGCCCTGAAACAGCTGCAGGCGGCGATTGCGCCCCGGGAATAGCCGAGCGGACTACGGCTGGGCGGCAGGACTGACCGGGGCGGCCGGATTGATGGGCACGGTCGGGTCCACGACCAGCGACTCTACGAGCCGGGTCAGGGAATCCAGGCGGGCCTGGATGTGGTCCAGCTGCGCTTCCTTCTCCGCCAGGTCGCGGTCCGTCTTGTCATAGATCTCCCGGATCATCACGTTCATTTCCTCCCCGGTCATCCCGAGGGAGTGTTCCTTGATGACCAGCTGGTTGTCCTTGATCTTATGGGCCCGGGCCGAGGCGTAGAAGGCGGTCTGGGCCTCGAAGGACAGGGGCTCGCCGGTCAGGGAGATCTCCACCTTCCGCCCGTGGTCGTTGTAGATGTGCCAGTCGTAGATGTAGGAGCGGGAGACCAGGCGGTTCTCCCGGACGAACGCCTCCACGTTCCGCTGGAAATTGTTGTCCTTCACCATCCCGATGGCCGAAATGATGCTCGGGATGACGACGATGGCGATGATGGTGCTCATCAGATGCCGCCGCTTCGTGGCCAGGCCCGGGTCGATGCCCGTCACCGTCTTGAAGCGCAAGTACTTGACCATCACGTAGGTGGCCAACGTAATGAAGACGGCATTGATGATGAACAGGTACATCGCCCCGAGGAAGAAATGCATGTTCAGGCAGGACAGGCCATAGCCCGCGGTGCACAGGGGCGGCATCAGGGCCGTCGCGATGGCGACGCCCGCGATGGCCGTCCCGCGTTCCTTGCGGCTGTTCTCCAGGATGCCGGCCAGGCCGCCGAACAGGGCGATCAGGACGTCATAGATGGTGGGACTCGTGCGGGCCTCCAGCTCCGTGGGATTGATCAGGTCCAGCGGGGACACGAGGAAGAACAGGGTCGACGCCCCCAGCGAGATGAGCACCATCACCAGCACGTTCTTGACCGCCTGCTTGAGCAGATCCAGGTCGTTGGTCCCGATGGCCAGGCCCATCCCGATGATCGGCCCCATCAGCGGGGAGATGAGCATCGCGCCGATGATCACCGCCGTCGAGTTCACGTTCAGGCCGACGGACGCGATGATGATCGAGAACGCCAGGATCCAGGCGTTGGGGCCCCGGAACCAGATGGCGCTCTTGATGCGCTGCGCCGCATCGTCGGTGTCTATGTGGTCGTAGATGTTCGCGTAATAGCGAATCGTCCGCTTCAGATCGTTCTTGTCCCATTTCATAACGACCGCAAGATAAGGATTTTTCGGGGCTCTTGCAAAAGCCGGAGCCCCGGCCGTTACAGCGCGGTGATGGAATAGAGGAAGCTGTACTTGTCGCCGGGAGCCACCCGGTGGATGTAGGTGCGGTCGGAGATGTCGCCGGTGAAGCCCTTCCTGTCACAAAGGCCGTTCCAGGGCTCCAGGCACACGAAGGGGCAGCCCGGCTTGTAAGGCGCCCAGATGCCGTAGGCCTCCGCCAACGGGCTGTCCACACGCAGGAAGGCATTCCCCTCCTTGTCGCACAGTTCCGTAGCCGCCACCTGCATTTCCTCGATGACCAGGGCGTCGTGCGCGAAAGTCTCGTTCGTAATCGGCATCTCCGCCGGCAGATGGACGGGCTCCGGCCGGGGCACGCGGTTGCCGTCGTCCAAGTCGGAGACGACGACGGGGCACACGGGCCGGCCGCAGGCGTCGAAGTAGCGGACATAGCCGTGGACGGCGTCCGCCGGGTCGTAATCCGGCAGCGTGAAAGCGGGATGCGCGCCGATCTGGGCGTACAGGTCGCGCTTGTCCAGGTTCAGGATGGTCCAGGTGATGTCCACCCGGTTTCCATCCAGCTTGTATTGCGCTTCCAGGGCGAAACGGTAGGGGTAGTTCTCCGGCTGGACGTCCTTCATCACCAGGATGCCTTCCCCGGCTTCCTCGAACTCGCAGTCGCGGGCGAAACCGTGCTGCTTCATCGTAAATACCTGACCGTCAATGCGAATCTCATTGTTGAAGGGCTTGCCCACCGCCGGGAAAAGAATCGGGGCGTGGCGGTTCCAAAACTTCGCATCGCCGTTCCACATATACTCCCGGCCCTTCCGGACCAGGCTCACCAGCTCCGCGCCGTGCGGAGCCACTTCGATGGATATTACGTTGTTGGAAAGTTTCATCGTTTACCAGTTTTTGCGGTCGAAGGTCCAGTCGGGATGGACCATCTTGCCGTATTCGTCGTTCATGAAGAGGGCGGAGTCGCCGACCTGGCCCTTGAGCTGCCAGTTGAGCCACAGGCGGCACGCGACGGCATAGGCGCCGGCGTTCTTCTCGTAGTAGGTGCCGTGGTGGCCGTCCAGCGTGGAAATCTTCACGACGGGAAGCTCCTTGATGCGCTTCCAGTCGCCGTTGGCGTTCTCATAGGCCACGTCCGCCGTGCCGCCGTTGAGGTAGAGCATCGGCTGGTGGAGGTTCGCGAGGGACTCCTTGGAGGCGCCGCTCATCGACATTTCCCCGATGCCGGAGTTGAAGATCAGGCAGGTCTTGATGCGGGGGTCGTGGGCCACGGCGAGCACCTGGGCGCCGCCGCAGGACTGCCCCATCGCTGCGACCTTGTCCAGGTCGATGCGGTGGTAGTAGTCGCTCGTCACGTCGATGTTCTTGTCCGTAAGCCAGTCCAGGGCCTCCAGCAGCTGGCGCGGATAGGTCCGGAACGGTTCCGGAGCGGGCGCGGCCTTCTTGCCCTTCTTCTTCGCGGCGGCCTCCGCGGCCTTCCGCGCCGCTTCCTGCTGCGCAGCCCGCTCGGCGAGCTCCGCCTCCGTATAAGGCGTCAGCCGCTCGCCGTTGCCCATCATCGCCACTTCCTTCGTCTCCGGGTACCAGCCCCGCACGACGCCCTTCCACTGGGCATAGAACGCGTCGTCCGGCATGTCCTGATACGGGCCGATGGCGAGGACGATATAGCCCCAGGAGGCCACCTCGCTGAGCAGGCGGCTCATTTCCAGGTTGTTGTTCGCGCAGGCGCCGTTGGCATACAGGAGCACGGGGATCTTCCCGTTCTCGTCAACATACTTCTGCAGGTCCTTCGGGCGGTAGATCGTGTGCGTGGGAAGGGTGGCGTCTCCGACGGCCACGGACTTCCAGGGGCCGGTTCCGCCGCCTTCGATCACCTGTTCCTGTTTCGTCTGCGCCAGGCAGACCGCGCCCGCGGCGAGCACCGCCGCCGCCAGGGCCAAAAGTCGCATATGCTTCATAGTAGTCCGAATGCTTCCGCGTAGTTGCAGGAATGTTTCTTTTTTTTGTCCATCGGTAACAAATTTACGCAATCCACCTTGAGAAAGCAAAGAAATGCCGTACCTTTGTACAGCTATGAACCCTAAAAAGCAGACATACAATGGAAAAAACTTGGAGATGGTTCGGTAAGAAGGACAAGATCACGCTGGCGATGCTGCGGCAGATCGGCGTGGAGGGCATCGTGACCGCCCTGCACGACGTCCCGCTGGGACAGGTGTGGACGCGGGAGAAGATCCGCGACCTGCGCGAATATATCGAGAGCTACGGCATGCGCTGGAGCGTCGTGGAGTCGCTCCCCGTCGTGGAAACCATCAAATACGGCGGTCCCGACCGGGACGAGCAGATCGAAGTGTACAAGCAGTCGCTGCGGAACCTGTCCGCCGAGGGCATCCACTGCATCTGCTACAACTTCATGCCGGTGCTGGACTGGGCCCGGACGGACCTCTTCCATGAGAACCCGAACGGCGCGACGAACCTGTATTTCAACTACGCCGAGTTCGCCTATTTCGACATCTACATCCTCAAGCGCCCCGGCGCCCGGGAGGAGTGGGCGAAGTTCCGGTTCCCGGCAGGCGTAGGCGAGGGACGGAACGTCCTCGCCGAAGCCGATGCGCTCGCCAAGACGATGACCCCGGAAAAGGACCACAAGCTGGTGGAGACCATCGTCATCAAGACGCAGGGCTTCGTAAGCGGCAATTTCAGCGAGAACGACGAGGCCCCCGTGCAGAAGTTCCGCGAGTTCCTGGACCTGTACAAGGGCATCGACAAGGCCCAGCTCCGGGCCAACATGAAATACTTCCTGGAGGCCATCATGCCCGTCTGCGAGGAGTGCGGGATGAACATGTGCGTCCATCCGGACGACCCGCCCATCGAGATCCTCGGCCTGCCGCGCATCGTCCGGACGGAGGAGGACATCGAATGGTTCCTGAACGCGGTTCCGAACAAGCATAACGGCCTGACTTTCTGCGCCGGAAGCCTTTCCGCCGGGGCCTACAACGACGTCGTCGGGATGGCGAAGAAGTTCGCTTCCCGCACCCACTTCGTGCACCTGCGCTCCTGCCACATCTTCCCGAACGGCGACTTCACCGAGGCCTCGCACCTCGGCGGCCGGGCGGACCTCATCGAGCTCGTCCGCATCTTCGAGAAAGAGAATCCCGCCCTCCCGATGCGCGTGGACCACGGCATGACCTTCACCGACGCCCCCGGCGGCATCATGGACGAGTCCGCGCACGGGCACAACGCCGGCTACACCCTCCTCGGCCGGATGTTCGCGATGGGCCAGGTCCAGGGCATCATCGCCACCGTGGACCGCGAACTGGGCCTCCCCTACAAACAACCCGGTTTTTTTGATTAAAGATGGAAGAATCACAGATATCTCCGGCGGCATTTACCCGGACAGGGCTGCGAAGCAGCAGACGCCGGAGGTATCTGTGATTCTTCCGAACACACAAATCATTCAACATCTTTGAATCGTCTGCCTGTGAATAGTTTCTATTTTTGAAATTGTAAAAACGATGAAACTGACTGATATTCTCAACGGGAACTATAATCCCGCGGAATGGGAGTCCAAAGGCTACCGGCTCCCGAAATACGACATCGCCGCCGTGAAGGCGAAAACCTTCGCCGAGCCCACCTGGGTGCACTTCGGTGGCGGCAACATCTTCCGTGCCTTCCCGGCCGCGATTCTGAACGAGGCCCTGAACACAGGCCAGTACGACCGCGGCGTCATCGTCGCGGAAACCTTTGATTTCGAGGTCATCGACAAGGCCTATGCCCCTTACGGGAACCTGTCGCTGTCCGTGAGCCTGCAGTCCACCGGCACCATCGAAAAGACCGTCATCGCGTCCGTTACGGAGGCGCTGAAGGCCGATTACGCCTTCCCCGACTGGCAGCGGCTCGTGGACATCTTCCGGAACCCGTCCCTGCAGATGATTTCCTTCACCATCACGGAGAAGGGCTATACGGTCGCTCCGGCAGACCTGGAGCGCGGCCTGACGCCCGTCCTGGCGATGGGCAAGGTCGCCGCGCTGCTGTACGAGCGCTGGAAGGCCGGTGCCCTGCCGCTGACGGTGCAGTCCATGGACAACTGCTCCCACAACGGCGACAAGGTCAAGGCCGGCGTGCTCGCGTATGCGAACTACTGGGCCGCGAACGGCCTCGTCCCGGCGGAATTCCCTGCCTACCTGGAGGACGAGACGAAGATCACCTTCCCTTGGTCGATGATCGACAAGATTACCCCGCGCCCGCACGAGAAGGTGAAGGCCATGCTCGCGGCCGACGGCTTCGAGGACAACGACTACATCGAAACGGCCAAGCACACCTTCACGGCCCCGTTCGTGAACTCCGAGGAGGTGCAGTACCTGGTCATTGAGGACAACTACACCTGCGGCCGGCCGCCGCTGGACCTGGGCGGTGCGCTGTACACGACGCGGGAGACGGTGGACAAGGTGGAGACGATGAAGGTCACCACCTGCCTCAACCCGCTGCACACGGCGATGAGCATCTACGGCTGCATGCTGGGCTACACCCTCATCAGCGCCGAGATGGCCGATCCGGACCTCCGCGCTTTCATTCAGAAGATCGGCTACATCGAGGCGATGCCGGTGGTGACGGACCCGGGCGTGCTGAACCCGTACGAGTTCATCGGCACGGTCATCAACCGCCGGTTGCCGAACCCGTTCATGCCGGACGCGCCGCAGCGGATTGCCATGGACACGAGCCAGAAACTGCCCATCCGCTTCGGCGAAACCCTCAAGAAGTACATCGCCCGCGGGTTGGACATGGACAACCTGGTGCTGATTCCGCTCACGCTGGCGGGCTACGCGCGCTACCTGAAGGGCATCCGCGACGACGGGACGCCGTTCGAGCCGTCCCCGGACCCGCTGCTGGCGGAGCTGATGGCCATCGTGGCGCCCCTGGAGATCGGGAAGCCGGACCAGGACTGGTCCTGCCTCAAGCAGCTGTTCAGCCGGAAGGACGTCTTTGCGGTGGATCTGTACGAAGCCGGCCTGGGCGAGCGCATCGAGGGAATGGTCCGCGAACTGTACGCCGGGCCCGGCGCCGTTCGCGAGACGCTGCACAAGTATGTGATAGCGAGGTAATTACGCTTCCTTGGAAATAGTTTTAGCATAGTGGCACTGGAGGACTTCTCCGGTGCCATTGTGCCAATTGTGCATCCCGTTCCCGAGGCAGTCGCGCCAGGCCTTGCAGTCCTTGCATCGGCCCGTCCGGGCCCAGTCCCGCTTGCGGAACGCCTCGAAGCGCGTCTCCCAAACTTCGTAGAAATTGTCCGTGTAGATGCTGCCCTGCGAGAAGCGGTCCCGGTCGATGTTGGGGCAGGCGCAGATGCGGCCGTCGATCAGGACGGACGCGATGTTGATGCCGGCGCGGCAGAAATACCGGATGTCGCGGACCTTCTCTTCGTATCGGCCCAGGTAGCCTTCGCAGCTGAAGGTCACCTTCATCGGCCCGCCTTCCTGGCGCTTGGCCTGGATAAACTCCATCAGGGAAACGAACTGGGAATCAGCGAGTTTCATCTCCGGATCGGCGGCGGCCCGGCCGATGGGAATGATGGTGAACAGCCGCCACTGCTTCACGCCGAGGCCTTTGAGGATTTCGTAGATTTCGGGGAGTTCGGAGAGGTTCCGCTGGTTCACGCAGGTGACGACATCGGCGTTCAGGCGCGGTTCCGCAGCGATGATGCCGATGGCTTTCAGCGCGCGGGCATAGCTCCCGGGCACCCCGCGCATCCAGTCGTGGGAGGCCTCCAGGCCGTCCAGGCTCACGGTGATGGCGCCCATCCCGGCGGCCATCAGCTTCCCGTGCATCGCCTCGTCGTAGCACCAGCCGTTGGTGACCATCCCCCAGCCGAAGCCCCGGCGGCGGATTTCTCGCCCGGCCTCGGCGATGTCCGGCCGCAGCAGCGGCTCCCCGCCGGTCAGGACCACAGAGAAATCCCTCGGCCTATGGTCGGCCGGAATCGTATCCAAGGCCCGCAGGAAGTCTTCCAGGGGCATATCCTTCTCCCGGCTCTGCACGGAGCAGTCACTCCCGCAATGGCGGCAGCGGAGCATGCAGCGGGTCGTGCATTCCCAGAAGAGGTAATTCAGTTCGTGGACCTTCGTCTCATTGGCGCGGAACAGGCGGAACAGCAGCGGATTCATGGCGCGGGTATGGTCTTTCGGCAAATTTACGTTATTTTTGTGCAAGATTCGTCCCCGGGGGGATTTATCTTGTAAACGCGACAAACATGAAATTCTTGCATAATCTTTTGAAGGGAGCGTCCCTGACCGGCGCCCTGTTCGTATTCCAGGCCTGCTACGGCATGCCCCAGCCCCCGCTGGATATCGAGAATGGCGAGGCACCGATGACCTTCTCCCTGGTTTCCCGCACCACGGGCGAACCCCTGGAGGGAATCCGGATCAAAGGCGGTCCCTGGAAGCAGAGCATGGACCGGGAGGACGTACTGGGGACCACGGACGCCAACGGCCGCTGCCGTGTGGAAATACCCTATTACCGGAATCAGGAAGGCCCCTATATCCGGTTCGAGGACCCGCAAGGCGCATTCGTCGTCAAGGACACCACGCTGGCGGACCTCCGCGACCGTGAAATCGTCGTCAAGCTGGATTCCGTCCAATGAAAACGCGCCTGACCGCCCTCGTGGCACTTTTGCTGCTGGGCGCCTCCGCCTATGCCCAGGAGGAAGATCCGCCCTTCTTCAAGCAATTCTCCGTGGAAATCGCCACCGGTCTTCCGCCGATCCACACCCTCCTCGAAGTCAACGGCACCAAATACGACAAGTCGTTCGCCCGCGAAGGGAAAGAACCGGACATGACCGGCGCCTGGATGCCCGCGCTGAGCGTGTCCGCCGTTTGGAAAACGGCCCCTCGCTGGGAAATGGTCCTGACGGGCGGCGTTTCCTGGTGCCACCACAAGGTCATCCAATACGGAACCTTCGGTATCGACCCGCAGGGAAATCCCCGGTACAACCTGAAAGATCCCCATCCGGACGGCTGGAGAGACTCCGCGCCCATCGGTGCCCTCTTTTTCCAGGCGCGCTGCTTCTGGAACCCCACGCAGAAAGTCAAGCTCTACTCCGCCTTCGGCGGCGGACTCGTGATGAGCGGGTCGCGCAACTACTTCGCGGACAGCCGCGTGGCCTTGCTGCCGTCCATCACCCCCATCGCCGTCCGCTTCGGCACCGGCCCCCTCAAATTCTTCATCGAAAACACCTACAGCCCCGCAGCGACCGCCTTCGACCTCGGCCTCGGCTGGACCTTCTAGAGATTCCGGGGTCAAGCCCGGAATGAGGGGGGGGTAAGCCCCGGAATGACGGGGCTTAGAACTTCACCTCAACGGGTTTGCCGTCGTACTGGACCGCCACGCCGGGGGCGTCGGGGTCGTAGGGCCACGGGGTGGCCGGGTCGACCACGACGACGCGGAAGGTGCGGGTCTGGAGCATGCCATCGAAGGAGCCTTTGCGCTCGCCGATGGTGAGGGTGCGGGCGGCCTCGTTCCAGGTGATGGGGATGTTGGCGAAGAATCCCTTCTCGTAGTTGTAGTTCACGTTCTCGTCCTCGTAGAGGTTGAAGCAGGCGTCCTTGCCGGCGTAGACGGCGAGGAGGATGTCGTCCGCGGGCTTCTCGTCGGACCACTGCATGGCGGGGCCGAAGGGGATGATGGAGCCGGCGCGCACATAGAGCGGCATCCGAGAGTAGGGGGCATCGACCGTTTTTCGCCCGCCACCGACCAAATAAGCCCCGGAATAGAAGTCATACCAGCCGCCGGCCGGGAAATAGACACTGCGGCTGCGGGCCTGGTACTCGTACACCGGGCACGGCATCAGGGCCGGGCCGAAGAGCCACTGGTCGGACAGGTCGCGGACCTCCGGATCGCCCGGGAAGTCCATCGGCAGGCCGCGCATGATCGTGTAGTCGTCGAAATGGACGGCGCCCGCGAGGGAGTAGATGTACGGCATCAGGCGGTAGCGCAGGCGCATGTACCAGAGGATGGACTCGTATGTTTCCGAGCCTTCCTCGGCGATGTTCCAGAGCTCGCGCGCCGGCGCCTGCCCGTGGGTGCGGAACAGCGGGACGAACGTGCCGAACTGGTGCCAGCGGGTCTGGAGCTCCTGCCATTCGGGCCGGTTCGCCGGATTGTAGAACTTGCTCATCACCGAGAAACCGCCGATGTCCATGCCCCACATCGGCAGGCCGGCCATCGAGTAGCCGAGACCCGCGGCCATCTGCATCCGCATATCCTCCCAGGATGTACCGATGTCACCGCTCCAGGAGGCCGTGGAATAGCGCTGGAGGCCGACAAAACCGTTGCGGGTGAGCAGAAACACGCGCGTGTCGGGATTGACCTCGCGCTGGCCGTTGTAGATGGCATCGGCATTCACGAGGGAATAGGCCGTGAAATATTCCGTGGACGGACCGAGGGCCGTCGGGGTGAGCAGCCACTTGAAATAGTCCCAAGGGAGACAGTCGCGGAGGTTCGGTTCCGAAGCATCCATCCACCACGCGTCGATCTTCTTGCCATACTTGGAATAGAGGGTCTCGTCCATCTGGCGCCAGAACATCTTGCGGCCGCCCTCAGCGTAGGCGTCATAGAAGGACTGCTGGTGGTTGAGCCAGTCCACGAGGCCGGTGTCCTCGGCATGCGTGTAGGCAAAGCCTGCTTCCTTGAGCTCCTTATAATGGTCCGTGTTCGTGTAGAACTTGGGCCAGACGCTGATCATGAAGCGGCCGTGCATCGCGTGGACGTCGTCCAGCATCTTTTCCGGATCCGGATAGCGGGCCGCGTCGAACTCGTGGCTCCCCCACTGGTCCGGCAGCCAGTACTGCCAGTCCTGGACGATGTTGTCGACGGGAATCTCCCGCTTGCGGAATTCCGCCAGCGTGCTCACGAGTTCCTCCTGCGTGGTATAGCGCTCCCGGCTCTGCCAGAAGCCGAAGGACCACTTCGGATACAGGGAGGCCTTGCCGGTGAGGGTGCGGTAGCCGCTGATAACCTCGTCATAATCGGCGCCCGCCATGAAGTAGAAGTCCAGCTCGGGCTCGAATTCCGACCAGAAGCTCAAGCGGGCCTGGTCCTCCGCGCTCTGGGGCACGGCGACCTTCAGGCTGAAGTAGGAAACGCCGCCGTCGGGCTCCCAGGTCACCTTGACAGGTTTCCTTTCGCCCGCCTTGAAATGAACCTTGTAGCGGAAGCTGTTGGGGTTCCAGGCCGGACGCCAGCGGCGGGACATCATTTCCTCGCCGCCGATTTCCGTGGTCTGGAAGCCGGCATAGTACTGGGAGAAATAGTAATCGCCCTCCACCGGCGCTTCGATCTCGCCTTCATAGGTCACGATGGAGCCCTGGAGCGGCAGCTTGGGCAGGTTGCCGATCAGCCGCTCGTTGTCGTACTCCAGCGCTTCCTCGCGCTGGACGAGCGTTTGGCGACGGGTGACGTAGGTTCCCGTCAATGCGCCTTCGACACCGTCCTTGTCATAGAGTTTGAACACCTGGCCTAGCTGCTGGAAGGGATTGGGATTGCCCCAGCGGCTCCAGGAATAGGCGTCAAACAGGAGGCCGTAGCCCTTGGAGGAGACCACGAACGGGATGCTGATCTTGGTATTGTACTGATAGAGTTCCTCATTGAGGCCCTTGTGGTCGAACTCGCCCGTCTGCTGCTGGCCGAGGCCGTAGAAAGCTTCGTCTGCGGGGGAGTCGAAGACCACCTGCGTGGAGAAGGCCTTCTTGCCTTCCACTTCGATGGGCGCGAAGGCCATCTTGCCACCCTCGCCGGAGCGCAAAAGCGTCTTGCCGGCGGCGTCCGTGAAGGCCAGCTTCCCGGTGGCCGGGTCCACGGTGGCGGTCACGGCCGATGTCGCCACCTTCACCAGGCCGCCTTCCGCCGTCACGGTGAAGGGCGTCTTTTCCTTCACGGGAAGCACGACGAGGCTCTTCCGGTCGTTGAACTTCTTGTCCGGCGTCGCGGAAACGCGGATGATCTTCTCGCCGAGCACCTGGAGCCGGACCTGGGCAGGTCCGCCCTCGGCGGGCGCCTGAAGCTTCACGGTCACGGTATTGCCCTTCACGGAATAATCCTTCGGACTGCAGGAGAGGTGAAGAAGCGCGACGGCCGTCGCAAGGAGGAGAATCTTGGAAAAACGCATAGGTCAATGGGATAATCATTCAAAAATACGGATTTTCATTCGGAAAACAAACGGGCGGAAGCCGTCTTTCGGAAAAAATGACTATCTTCGTAAGAATCAACAACAAACAGATACCGATGAAAAAGATCCTCATCGCCGCCGTGGCCCTCGTGATCGCGTTCGCCCCGGCTTCCCTGGCCCAGCGTCCCAGTCCCCGTCCGGGCGCCAAACCCGACACCGAAAAGAAAGACAAGGAAGAAGCCGAGAAACCGGCGCCCGAACTGAAAGTGACCGCCGGCCTGTTCGGCGTCGCCCAGCACGAAAAAGACTGGTATTTCGACATTCCGGACAGCCTCCTCGGCCGCCGCATCCTTGCCGTCACGCGTTTCGTGAAGCACACCCCCGGCGCCTCCGAGTACGGCGGCGAAATGATCGCCAACCGCATGATCTACTGGGAGAAGGCCGTCAACGGCAACCTCCTCCTGCGCATCGACCCGAACGTCATCCACGCCGAAGAAGGCGACGAGATCGACCTCGCCGTGAAGGCCAGCTCGGAGAACCCGATCGTGGCCTCGCTGAAGCCCGAGAAGACGGCTTCCGCCGGCTGCACCCGCGTGAAGGTGACCTCCCTGTTCGAGGGTGACAACCAGCCCTTCTCGCTGACCCCGGCCACCAAGCGGTCCTACAACCTGGGTGGCATCAAGGGCGACGCCTCCTTCATCCAGAGCATCCGCACCTACCCTATCAACACCGAGGTGACGACCACCAAGACCTTCACCTATAACGCGCCCACGCCCACCGCGAACGGCCCGGCCGCCCGGGCCAACACGCTGTCGGCCGGCACCCAGGCCGGCGTCGTGACGCTCGTGCTCAACACCTCGATGATCCTCCTGCCCGAAAAGCCCATGCAGCCGCGCTGGTTCGACGCCCGCGTCGGTTACTTCGCCGACGGCTACACGGAGTTCACCGACGAGCAGCAGGAAGTGGAGCGCATCCGCTTCATCACCCGCTGGCGCCTGGAAGCCCGTCCGGAGGACGTGGAGAAGCAGAAGCGGGGCGAGCTCGTGGAGCCGATCAAGCCGATTGTCTATTACATCGACCCGGCCACCCCGAAGCAGTGGCGTCCGTACCTGATCGCCGGCGTGAACGACTGGCAGAAGGCCTTCGAGCAGGCCGGCTGGAAGAATGCCATCCACGCCGAGGAATGGCCCGAGGACAACCCCGACATGAGCCTGGAGGACGCCCGGTTCTCCGTGATCCGCTACCTCGCCTCCTCCACGGCGAACGCCTATGGACCCAATGTCCACGACCCGCGCTCCGGCGAAATCCTCGAAAGCCACATCGGCTGGTATCACAATGTGATGACGCTCGTGCACGACTGGTACCAGGTGCAGGTGGGCGCCGTGGACCCGCGCGCCCGCAAGATGAAATATGACGACGAACTGATGGGCGACCTCATCCGCTTCGTCTCCTCCCACGAGGTGGGCCACACCCTGGGCCTGCGCCACAACATGGGCTCCAGCAGCCAGACTCCGGTGGAGAAGCTCCGCGACAAGGAGTGGGTAGAAAAGCACGGCCACACCGTGTCCATCATGGACTACGCCCGCTTCAACTACGTGGCGCAGCCGGAGGACGGCATCGGCAAGGACGGCCTGTACCCGCGCATCAACACCTATGACAAGTGGGCCATCGAATACGGCTACAAGCCCACGCCCTTCAAGACCGCGAAGGAAGACCACCTGTACTGGAACAAGGTCATCATCGACCGGCTCGCGGCCCAGCCCGAACTCTGGTTCGGCGGCGAAGGCTCCGACTCCGACCCGCGCGCCCAGCGCGAGGACCTCAGCGACGACGCCGTCGCGGCCAGCGACTACGGCATCATGAACCTCAAGCGCATCATCGGCCAGCTGCCGGAATGGAACGCGGAGGAAGCCGACCAGTTCGACAACGTCTCCCGGATGTACAAGGCCCTCCTGGGCCAGTACAACCGCTACGTGGGCCACGTGGCGGCCAACATCGGCGGCCGCTTCGTCACGAACCACAGCATCGAGCAGCCGAACGCCGTCAAATACGCCCCCGTCCCGAAGGACCGCCAAAAGAGGGCTCTGAACTGGCTGAATGACAACCTGTTCCGCAAGCCCACCTGGCTCGTGGACGTCCCCTACATCTTCGAGATCACCGACCGCCCGGACACCCAGATCACCCCGTACGCGAAGACCGCCATCTCCGGCCTGCTGAACGTCCAGAAGCTCGAGCGCATGGGCCAGTTCGCGGAGTACGGTTCCGGCAACTACGCCCCCGAGGAGTTCCTGGACGACTTCACAGGCATGATCTTCGAGGAGCTCTACAAGGGCCGCGCGACCGACAGCTGGCGCCGCTATCTCCAGCGCACCTACGTCTCCTCCGCCCTGGAGGTCATCGCGAGCCGCCTCGCTGAAGGCACCGACGCCCGCACCCTCCTCCTCGGCAAGGTCACCGAAATCCAGAAGAAGGCCGCCAAGGCGAAGTCCTCCGACGCCGCCACCCAGGCCCACTGGACCGAACTCTCCCAGATGATCGAGAAGGCGCTGAAATAGCGTCCCGCCCATCTACCTGGCTTTCAGCCATTTACAGAAAACTCCCTGGTGCAAATGTACCAGGGAGTTTTTCGTAACACGTTGGAGAGCAGCCTGTTGGGCGGGACGCTAATCCGGAAGGATGAAGATGACGGGAAGGGTGTAGGTGACGCGGACGGGCTTGCCGTCCTTGATGCCGGGCTTCCACTTTGGGGAGCTCTTGACGACACGCACGGCTTCGGCGTCCAGGGACGGGAACACGCCCTTCTCCACCTCCACCTCCTGGACACCGCCGTTCGTGCCGATCACGAACTTGACCCGGACGGTCCCGTCGATGTGGGCGGCCTTAGCGTCCTTCGGGTACTTCAGATGGGCCGTGACCCAAGCGGAGAAGGCGTCGGTGCCTTTCCCCTTGAAGGTGGGCCATTGGTCCGGCGCCTGCGCCCGGGCCCATTCTTCCGCGTGCCGGGGTCCGTTCGCCTTGCGGACGAGGTGCCCGCCGGCCATCTCGATGGTTGTGCCGTTATACACCGTACGGCGGCCGACGACCGTCAGGGTGTCGCCGACGACGACCTGCATCTGCACGAAGCTCACGTCCGATCCCGGCCGACCGTCCACGAGGCCGTAAATGTAGGCCTCTCCCGTGGCATCCTTCAGCCAGAACACGCCGCGCGGGTTGCTTCTCAGCCGGCTCACCACGCCGTGCAGCTCCACCAGCGATGTGTCGCTGCCGGACATCTTGTTGAACTCGTCCGCGGTCTTGCGGACGCCCTGCGCGGCGGCGGGAATACCGGCAGCAAGGGCTAAAAAGACAAAAACTAAGCGTTTCATTTCTTCCGGGCCGGGAGGAACATACCGACGATGGCGAGGAGGAGCAGGACGATCAGGGTAATGGAGGAGGCGCGGGAAACGTTCGCACCGATGCGGTAGGAGTCGGGATCGAAGCGCATCACGAGGTCGTGTTCACCCGCCGGGAGCTGGGCGGCGCGAAGCGTCCAGTCAGCGCGGAAAATATCCACGGGATTGCCGTCGACCTTCGCTTTCCAGCCGTTGGGATAATAGATTTCGCTGAAGACGGCGAGACGGTCGGCCGACGCGGTATAATGATAATGGAGCTCGTTCGGGGCGTAGGAGGTCATCTCGATGGTATCCGTGGTGTCGGCCGGGGAGGCGGTCACCGACGGCATGTCCTTGCCGACGACGGCCTGGCGCCGCAGGTCGACACTGCCCAGGAAGGCGATCTCCTCGTCCGGCGTCGCGGCCGGGACGACCTCGTCCACGAACCAGGCGGTGCCGAACGCGTTCGGGTTCACCACCGGCATAAAATCGCCATAGATGACGATATACCTCGTGTTCAGGGCACTTAGGACCGGCATCTCCGGCAGGTTCTGTTTCAAGTCCTCGAAGGTTTCAGACCGCTGGACGGTCGCGTAAATCTGGTTGATTTCGTCCACCAGATAGTGGTCGATGAGGTCCTGGTAGCGCTGGAGCTTGGCGGGGGAATATCCGCCGATGCTCTTGTGGTGGAAGGACGGCACGGCCGAATTGAACACGCTGACGGAGAGGTCCAGGACACGATAGGACGGGTCCGGATCTTTCATGATGAGATTGTCCACGACCCGCACGGCGAAGGGTTTCCGGAAGTCCTTCATCGTGGTGAAGTGGTCGTCGTTCAAGTAGCGCTTGCCCGTGACGAAGAGATTCACGAGAATCAGCGCGCAGAGGGCGAGGCTGGCGACGACCTTGCGGATGGGGTTCTCCTGCTCCGGCAGGCAGGCCCAGAGCAGGATGCCCCAGGCGCCGAGGATGAGGAGGAAAGAAATCAGGGCATCCTGGCGCAGCAGGGCGATGCGGTCCGCCTGGAAGGCCTCGATGACGACCTCCTGCTGGCCCGCGTCGGCCATCGACGTGAAGTCGCCGGCAAGCGTCGGAATCAGGAAGAACAGGAGGCAGAAACCGCCCGTGAGGGCGAAAGCGAGGCCGCTCTTTCTCAGGAACGCCTTCCGGTCATAGCCGTCCTTGACGATCCGGTCCAGGGTGAGGAAGCCCAGCACGGGCAGCGTCACCTGCAGGATGACGAGCGCCATCGACACTGTCCGGAACTTGTTGTACAGCGGCAAAATCTTGAAACAGAGCTTCGTAAAAACCATAAAATGGTTGCCCACCGCCATCAGGATGGCGAGCACCGTGGCTGCGATGATCCACCACTTGTCCTTCCCCTTGTACAGGAACAGGCCCAGGACGAACAGGAACACGGTGATGGCACCCATGTACATCGGTCCGGCCGTATAGGGCTGCGGCCCCCAGTACAGGGGCAGGGCCTTCGCGATTTCGCGCGTTCCCGTCTGGCCGGCTTGCTTGAGGAGCTTGACGGTCTCGGACTTGTCCGGGTCCATCGGCTGCGACGACGCGCCGCCGTTGAAGTTCGGGATCAGCAGGTTGGGCAGTTCATTCCAGCCGTAGGACCACGCCGTGGCATATTCCAGGTCCAGGCCGCGACGGCTCTTGCTCTCGCTCTTGCCCTTGACTGCGGCGTCCTGCGTCAGTTCCGAGCCTCCGCGCATGGTGTTCGGGGTATACTTCGCGACGGGGAGCAGCTTGTTCACGTTCGTGGCGATGCCCACGAGGCCCACGACCAGCAGCAAGGCCGATGCAATGAAAAAGCGCGAGATACGCGTCTTGCGCACCGTTTTCGTCGCCAGGGAATCCTTCTCCTTGCTGACCAGGATGTCGATGAAGAAGACCAAGGCATACAGCATCACCAGAATCGCCAGGTAATAGGTGATCTGCTGGTGGTTGGCCTTGACCTGCATACTCAGCGCAAGGCCGAACAGGACGGCGCCGATGATGACTTTCGCGAGCCAGCGGCGCTTGGATTCGGTGCTCCGGTAGGTATAGACGAGCGCGGCCAGCACCCAAGGGAAGAAGGCGATCGCCTGCATCTTCGTGTTGTGGCCCACCTGGATGATCTGGAAGTTGTACGAGCAGAAAGCGATGGCGACGGCGCCGCCGATGGCCAGCGGCCAGCTGACGCCGAGCGACAGCATCAGCAGGAACGAGCCCAGCAAGGCGATGAAAAGGTACGTCGCGGGCCGCTTGCCCGTCATCAGCAAGTCGTAGATAGCCTGCGTGGCATCTCCGCCGTTCTTCGTGGAGATGGCCGCCGTGGGCATGCCGCCGAACATCGCGTCCGTCCAGTAGGTCGGGTCGTCCGGGTGCGCCTTGTTCCATTCCGACATCTCGTTGGACATTCCATAATAGCCGGAGATGTCGGTCTGGTTCACGACCTTGTTACTCAGCACCTGCGGTACGAAACCGTAGCTGAGCCCGAGGAAAAAGACGACGGCGCCGAGGGCGATGAGGATGTTCTTCAAGAATTTCTTGTCCATATCTTACTTGTTTTCGGTGGAGACCCGCTCCAGCAGGGCGGCGAGCTCGCGGGTGAGGTTGCGGCGGGAGAAGCGGTCGATGTCGCCCGTGACGGGCGGCACGCCGCCGGCCTTGTGCCGCTCCCAGGCCTGGTCAATGAAATCGCGCATCGCCTCCAGGTTGTCCCAGTCGGCGGTGACGCCGGCGCCGGTGTCGGCGAGGACGCGGGCCATCGCCCCGTCCTCCTGGCCGATGCCGAGCACGGGCCGCCGCGAGGCGAGGTACTCGAACAGCTTGCCCGGCAGGATGGGCCGATATTCCGGATCGTTGCGCAGCGGGAGGATGAGGACCGAGGCGGCGAGCTGCTCGCGGACCGCCGTGAGGTGGTCGCAGTAGCCGAGGTCCACGACGTTGTCGCGGAGCCCCGCCTCCTCGATGGCGGCGTACACCTCGCGGTCCACCTTGCCCACCAGCCGGAGCCGGAGCGCCTTCTTGAACGCCGCATCGGCCCAGGCCTTGACACCCAGGACTTTCCAAAGGTTCAGCGGATTGCCGTCCGCGGCGAACAGGCCCGTATGGACGATGTTGAACAGGCCGTCCGGCTCGACGGGCTGGTTGAAATCGCCGCCGTCGTAGCCGTTCGTGATCATCGCCACGGGGGTTTTCGTCTGCGCCTGGAACTCTTCCTGCACCAGCGGCGTGACGGCCAGCACGGTGGAGCATTCGTCCAGCACGGACTGTTCCATCGCCCGGAGCCGGCGCCAGGTGCGGGGTGTCATCGGCAGGTGCTTGAGGTAGTACATCCGGCTCCACGGGTCGCGGAAATCGGGAATCCAGGGAATCCCGAGCTCCTTGTGCAGCCGCTGGCCGATCAGGTGCATCGAGTGCGGCGGACCGGTCGTGACGATGGCGTCGACCGGATGCTCCGCCAAGTATTTCTTCAGGAAACGCACGCTCGGCCGCACCCAGCCCACGCGGGGATCCGGCACGAACAGGTTGCCGCGGATCCACAGCGACAGGCGCTGCTTGAAGGTCTTCTTCCCGGACGAGATTTCCGTGACCTCGCCCTTGGACGCGCCGGCCGTGAGCGTCTTCATATCCGTCGACGCGCCCTTCCCCATCAGCTTGCGGTAGATGTCGTACGGCTCGGTGATGGGACGGCGGAGGATTTCCGCCTCGCGCGGAATCTCCGCCTCAAGGGTATGGTCGATGGCCGTATATTCCGGATTCTCAGGCGTATAGATGACCGGCTGCCACCCTTCCTGGGGCAGATACTTGGCGAATTTCACCCACCGCTGGACCCCCGACCCGCCGGACGGCGGCCAGTAGTAAGTGATGACGAGGACGCGTTTCATAAGACTACAAAGTTAACTAAAATTATCGTATCTTTGTATGTTCCGAAAAAGCAGACAGTATGGCGAAGATGGCGGAAGACACCCCCCTGATCAGGCAGTTTTTCGAGGTGAAGGCACAACACCCCGAGGCGCTGCTGCTGTACCGCGTGGGGGACTTCTACGAGACCTACTCGGACGACGCCGTCACGGCGTCCCGGGTGCTGGGCCTCGTGCAGACGAAGAAATCCAACGGCGACAAGGGGCCCATCCCCATGGCCGGCTTCCCGCACCACGCCATCGAGAACTACCTCACGAAACTGGTCCGCGCCGGCTTCAAGGTGGCCATCTGCGACCAGCTGGAGGACCCGAAGTTCGCGAAGAAGCTCGTCAAGCGCGGAGTGACGGAAATCGTCACGCCGGGCATCTCCTTCGGCGAGAACATGCTGGAAATCAAGGAGAACAACTACCTGTGCGGCCTCGCCTTCGAGCGCGACCAGTGCGGCGCCGCGTTCCTGGACGTGTCCACCGGACAGTTCCAGGTGGCGCAGGGTTCGCTGGACTACATCGGCACGCTGATGGGCTCGCTCTCCCCCAAGGAGCTGGTCGTTCCCCGGAGCTACGAGAAGGGCGTCAAGGACCGTTTCGGCGACTACTACACGACGTCGCTGGACGAATGGGCCTTCGTGTATGACGCGGCGGTGGAGAAGCTCAAGCGGCAGCTCCGCGTGGACAGCCTCAAAGGCTTCGCGGTGGACACGATGCCGCTCGGGCTGTGCGCGGCCGGCGCCTTGATGGTCTATCTCGAACAGACGCAGCACGTGGGCCTGCGGAACATCTCCACCCTCGGCCGCATCGACGAGGCTAAGTTCGTGTGGATGGACCCGTTCACCCTCCGCAACCTGGAGGTCTTCCAGGCCGCGTCGGGCCGCGAGGGCGTGTCGCTGGTGGAAACCATCGACAAGTGCTCCTCGCCGATGGGCGCGCGCCTGCTCCGCAACTGGCTCGCGATGCCGGTCCTGGACCGGAAAGAGTTGGACAACCGCTACGACATCGTGCAGTTCTTTGTCGACAACCCCGACACCCTGGTGCAGGTGCAGGAGGAGCTGGGCAAGCTCGGCGACCTGGACCGCATCCTGGGGCGCGTCGCGAACGGCAAAGCCCTTCCGCGCGAGGTCCTGCAGCTCAGCCGCGGCCTCGCCCAGCTCGGCCCGCTGCGCGAGAACTGCGCCGGCAAGGGCTGCGACGCCCTGGACAAGCTGATGCGCGGGCTCGTGGGCTGCGAGAAGATCTACAAGGAGATCGTCAATACCCTGGACCCGGAACCCGCCGCCCAGATCGGCAAGGGCCCGGTCATCGCCGAAGGCGTGAACGAGGACCTGGACGAGCTGCGCGGGCTGTCCGGCAGCGGCAAGGACTACCTGCTGGAAATGCAGCAGCGGGAGGCCGAACGCACCGGCATCCCCTCGCTCCGAATCGCCTACAACAACGTTTTCGGCTACTATATCGAAGTCCGCAACACCTTCAAGGACAAGGTTCCCCCGGAGTGGATCCGCAAGCAGACCCTGGTCAATGCGGAGCGCTACATTACCGAGGAGCTGAAGGAATACGAGGAGAAGATCGTCACGGCGGAAAGCCGCATCTACGAGATCGAAACCCGGCTCTACGCCAACCTCATCGCCCACGTCCAGGACTGCATCGTCGCCATCCAGAAGAACAGCCGCATCCTGGCGAAGCTGGATGTGCTCGCGGGCTTCGCGGAGCAGGCCGAGGACCGGCACTACTGCCGGCCCGTGATGGACGACTCCCTGTCGCTGGACATCAAGGCGGGCCGTCATCCGGTCATCGAGACGCTGATGCCCGCAGGCGAGGAATACGTCCCGAACGACGTCTTCCTGGACTCCAAGACCCAGCAGATCATCATCTTGACCGGTCCGAACATGGCCGGTAAGTCGGCCCTCCTGCGGCAGACGGCGCTCATCGTCCTGCTCGCGCAGACGGGCTCCTTCGTGCCGGCGGCCTCGGCCCGGATCGGCTATTTCGACAAGATCTTCACCCGGGTGGGCGCGACGGACAACATCTCCCGCGGCGAGTCCACCTTCATGGTGGAAATGCTGGAGACGGCGATGATCCTGCACAACCTCAGCGCCCGGTCGCTGGTCCTGCTGGACGAAATCGGCCGCGGCACATCGACCTACGACGGCATGTCCATCGCCCGCGGCATCGTGGAGTACATCCACGAGTACGGCAAGGGCGCCAAGACCCTCTTCGCCACCCATTATCACGAGCTGAACGACCTGGAAGGCGTTTTCCCGCGCGTGAAGAACTTCCACGTGACGGTGAAGGAGGTGGGGAAGGAGGTCATCTTCCTCCGCAAGATCAAGGAAGGCGGCACGGCCCACAGCTTCGGTATCCACGTCGCCCGGATGGCCGGGATGCCCGCGCCGGTGCTGGAAAGCGCCGAGCGCACGCTCAAGGCCCTGGAGAACTCCCAGGCCCTCGAGCGCATCGGCGCCCTCACGCCCGTCAAGCCGCACAACACCAAGGAAGGCCGCGTGGAGAAGGACGGCTCCATCCAGCTGTCGATGTTCCAGCTGGACGACCCGCTCCTGGAATCCCTTCGCGACCGGCTCAAGTCCCTGGACCTCAACAACATGACCCCGCTCCAAGCGTTCGACGCGCTCAGAGGGATGAAGGACGAGCTGGGGGTGTAGCTCTTAGAGAATCAGATTCGTCAGGAACACCACGACAATGCCCACGGGGGCGACGTACCGGATCAGGAACCAGATCACGTTGAATATCCGGACGTTCGCCTTGAGCGTGCCGTCGTTGGTGAATTCCGCATAGACGTCGGGCCGGGACATCTTCCAGCCTACGAACAGCGTGAAGAGCAGGCCGCCGGCGGGCAGGAGCCAGTCGGAGCAGAGCTTGTCCAGGAAGTCGAAGATGCTGTTGCCCAGGAGTTTAACTTCCGAGAGCGGACCGAAGGACAGGCTGCACAGCACGCCCACGGTCCAGGCGAAGGCCGTGATGATGAGGACCGCCGTAGATCGGCGCATCCCTTTTTCCTCCGTCAGATAGGCCACGCCCACCTCCATCATCGAAATGGCCGAGGTGAGGGCCGCCACCAGGATGGTCACGAAGAAAATGATGGCGATCGCGGCGCTCAGCCAAGGGATGTTCGCACCCATCTGGTTGAAGATGTAGGGCAGGGTGTCGAAGACGAGACCGGGGCCGGCGCCGGGCGCGATGCCCGCGGCGAACACGGCCGGCATCACGGCGAAGCCCGCGATGATGGCGAACAGCAGGTCCGAAACGGCCGTGCCGATGCCCGAGGCCAGGATATTCTCCTCTTTCCGCATATAGGACGCGTAGGTCAGGATCGTGCCCACGCCCAGCGACAGCGAGAAGAAGGCTTGGCCCATGGCGGCCGCGACGGCGCGCGCATCGACCTTGGAAAAATCGGGCTTGACGAGGTAGGCGACGCCTTCGGAGGCGCCCGGCAAGGTCACGGAGTAGATGGCGAGGGCGACGATGAGCACGAACAGGACCGGCATCGTGACCTTCGTGAAGCCTTCGATGCCCCTCTTGACGCCCGCCAGGACGATGCCCGCGACCAGCAGCATAAAGATGGTATGGACCGCGATGGGGGCGCCCGTGGAGGAGATGAACGCGCCGAAGAAGCCCTGGATCTGCTCCGGGGGCGTATTCGTGAAGTCCAGACACACCGCCTTGAACAGGTATTCCACCGACCAGCCGCCCACGACGCTGTAGTAGCTCAGGATGATGATGGGCGCAAAGACCGTCAGCAGGCCCAGCCACTTCCAGCGGGAGCCGGGCGCGAGCTTTTCCATCGCCCCGAAGGTGCCCTGGCGGCTGCGGCGGCCGATGATGGTCTCCGCGAAAAAGATGGGAAGGACCAGGATGAAACTCGCCAGCGCGTACAGGATGATGAAGGCCGCGCCGCCGTGCTCCCCCACCATATAGGGGAAGCGCCAGATGTTGCCGAGGCCCACGGCGCTGCCGGCCATCGCCATCACCACCGCAAAGCGGCTGCCGAAGTTTTCCCGGGGCGTCATAGCAGGTTGGACAGGATGAGGACGGCCACGCCCACGGGCGCGACGTACCGGATCAGGAAGTAGAAGAAGTTGAACAGACGGACGTTGCGGCGCTTGGTCCCGCCGTTGGTCAGCTCATCGAAGACATCGGCCTTGGGCATCTTCCAGCCCACGAACAGCACCACCAGGAGACCGCCGACCGTGAGAAGGACATTGGAGGCGACGGTGTCGAACAGGTCGAAAAAGCCCATCCCGAACACCTTCACGTCCGCAAGCGGGCCGAAGGACAGGCTGCACAGGCCGCCGAGGACGCCGGTGACGACGAACAGGAACACGCAGGCCCAGCCCCGCTTGAAGCCCCGCTCCTCCGTCAGGTACGCCACGCCCACCTCGATCAGGGAAATGGACGAGGTGAGGGCCGCGAACAGGACGGTCAAGAAGAACAGGATGGCGGCGATGGAACTGATCCACGGCATCTGCAGGCCCATCTGGGCGAAAATGTACGGCAGCGTGTCGAAGATCAGGCCGGGGCCGCTGCCCGGCTCGATGCCGGCGGCGAACACGGCCGGCATGATGGCGACGCCCGCCAGGATGGCGAACAGCAGGTCGGAAACGGCCGTTCCCGCGCCAGAGGCCATCAGGTTCTCCTTCTTGCTCACGTAGGAAGAATAGGTGATGATGATGCCCATCCCCAGCGACAGGGAATAGAACGACTGTCCCAGCGCGTCCAGGCAGGTGCCGATGGTCAATTTCGAGAAATCGGGCTTGAACAGGTATGCAACGCCTTTCTGCGCGCCCGGGAGGGTGAGGGAGTACACCGCGATGATCACCACCAGCGTGAACAGGACGGGCAGGCAGATCTTGCTGAACTTCTCGATCCCGGACTTCACGCCCAGGGCGACGATGGCGACGGTGACGGCCAAGAAGGCGAGGTGAAAGCCCAGCGGGGCCCAGGTCCGGGAGATGAAGCGCTCGAACGACCCGCTCATCGCATCCGGCGACGTGTGGATGAAGTCCAGCTGGAGCGCTTGGACCAGGTACTCCAGTGACCAGCCGCCCACGACGCTGTAGTAGGAGACGATCCACAGGGGGGTGAACACCATCAAAAAGCCCAGGTACGGCCATGCGGTGCCCTTGCCCAGTTCGATGAACGCGCCGCGGCAGTTCGCGCCGGTGCGCCGGCCGACGACCGATTCCGCGAAGAAAATGGGCAGGGAAATGGCCAGTGTGGCGATGACGTAGATGATGACGAAGGCCGCGCCGCCGTCCTGGCCCACAAGGTACGGGAAGCGCCAGATGTTGCCGAGGCCGATGGCACTGCCGGCAAAGGCCATGATGACAGCCATCCGGCTGCCGAAATTCTCACGTTGCTTCATTTGTCAAGTTCGTTTTTTTCCGGGTTACCGGCGGCGGTACACGACGAATTCGTAGGAAATGCCGGTGGCGGGGTCCACCTGCAACTCGCTGCGACTGTCCTCCCGCCAGATCTCCGGATCGATGACAGGGAAGAAGGCGTCGGCGTCCTCCGGCGCATCGTGCACGTGAGTAATATACATAGTGTCAACCACTTCCATCGCCTCGGCGTAGGTGTACGCCCCGCCGATGACGAAGGCCTTGGGAGATTCCTTCGCTTCGCTCGGAATGACAGCACTGTCATTTCGACCGAGTGCAGCGAGCGGAGAAATCTCCGCCGCGGCGAAGGCCGCGTCCAGGCTGTCGACGACCGTCACGCCAGCCGGGGCGTCCGGCCAGGGGAAGAGAGAGATGACGATGTTGTGGCGCTTGGGGAGCGGGCGGCCGATGGACTGGAAGGTCATCCAGCCCATGATGACGGCGTTTCCGGTGGTCTGCTGCCGGAAGTATTTCATATCGCCCGGGAGGTTCCACAGCAGGGCGTTCTTGCGGCCGATGGCGTAATTGTCGGCGATTGCGACGATGAGGCACTTTTCCATGGCTAGACGGCGACGGGGGCTTTGATGGCCGGCCACGGGTCGTAGCCTTCCAGGGTGAAATCTTCGTACTTGAAATCAAAGAGGGACTTGACCTCCGGGTTGAGGCGCATCCGGGGGAGCGGACGCGGCTCGCGGGAGAGCTGGGTGGCCACCTGCTCGAAGTGGTTCCGGTAGATGTGCGTGTCGCCCGTGGTGTGGACGAACTCACCCGGCTGGAGACCGCATACCTGGGCGATCATCATCGTGAGGAGCGCATAGGAGGCGATGTTGAACGGGACGCCCAGAAAGACGTCGGCGCTCCGCTGGTACAGCTGGCAGGAGAGCTTCCCGTCCGCCACGTAGAACTGGAACAGGCAGTGGCAGGGGGGCAGGGCCATCTGGTCCACCTCCGCCGGGTTCCAGGCGCTCACCAGCATCCGCCGGGAGTCCGGATTGCGCTTAATCGTGTCGATGACCATCGAAAGTTGGTCGATGGCCCGTCCATCCGGAGCCGGCCAGGAGCGCCACTGGTGGCCGTAGACCGGGCCCAGATTGCCGTCGGCATCGGCCCATTCGTCCCAGATCGTGACGCCGTGGTCCTGGAGATACTTGACGTTCGTATCCCCGGCGATGAACCACAGCAGCTCGTAGATGATGGACTTCAGATGGACCTTCTTGGTGGTCAGGAGGGGGAAGCCCTCCGACAGGTCGAACCGCATCTGGTAGCCGAACACGCTCTGCGTGCCGGTGCCGGTCCGGTCGTCCTTCATCACGCCGTGGGCGCGGATATGTCGCAGCAAATCCAGGTATTGTTTCATAGGTTGCAAATATACGGATAATTCCTAAAAATCCTTATATTTGTAAGACACGAAACGGCCCTTGTCATTTCGAGCGAACCTTAGTTGTCATTTCGAGCGAAGTCGAGAAATCTAAAGCAAAAAGATATGGAAATCACGAAAGAACTGTGGGCGACCGCCCCGGACGGAAAGGAAATCTTCCGTTATACCCTCAAGAACGCCTCCGGCGCCTATGTGCAGCTGGCCAGCATCGGCGCGGCCATCGTCTCCATCGTCGTCCCGGACAAGGACGGCAAACTGGACGACGTGGTGCTGGGCTATAAGAATCCCCTGGACTACATCGGCGACGGCCCTTGCTGCGGCAAGGTGCCCGGCCGCTTTGCGAACCGCGTCAAGGACGGCAAGTTCACGCTGGACGGCAAGGAGTACAACCTTCCCATCAACAACGGCCCCAACCACCTGCACGGCGGTCCCAACGGCTTTGCGAACCAGATTTGGGACAGCCGCATCGAGGGAGACGCCGTGGAGTTCATGTACTTCTCCGAGGACGGCGAAGCCGGCTATCCCGGCAACCTGAAGGCCGTCGCGCACTACGAGTGGAGCGAGGACAACGAGCTCAAGCTCATCCTCACGGCGGAAACCGACGCCCCCACGGTCGTGAACCTCACGAGCCACGTGTATTTCAACCTGGACGGCGAGGCCTCCGGCTCCGTCCTGGACCACAAGCTGGAGCTGAACGCCTCCCAGTACCTGCCGACGGACCCGACGCAGATCCCGCTGGGCGAGCCTGCGGACGTCGCCGGCACTCCGATGGACTTCGTCGAGGCGAAACCCGTCGGCCAGGACATCCACGCGGATTTCGAGGCGCTGAAGATCGGCAAGGGCTACGACCACTGCTGGCTCATCGACGGTGCGATGCCCGGCCAGCTGTCCACGTGCGCGGAGCTCTGGGCCGCGAAGTCCGGCCGCAAGGTGGAGATTCTCACCACCCAGCCGGCCGTGCAGGTGTACACCGGAAACTGGCTCAAGGGCAGTCCGACGGGCAAGTACGGCCGCGAGTTCGAGGACTACGACGCCATCGCCATCGAGTGCCAGCACACGCCCGACGCCCCCAACCAGCCCGGCTTCCCCACGACGGTCCTCCGCCCCGGCGAAGCCCTCGAGGAGGCGATCATCTGGGTATTTACCGCTTAATGGCCCGCTGACATCAAAGATTCGCCAACGCCGTGAGCACCCGCTCCGGCGTTGCGTCTTTCATCAGGACGGTCTTCTCCGCATCCAGCAGATAGATGGACGGAATCCCGCGGACATTGTAGAGGAGGTCCGTGCGGATGGTGTAGTTGTGGTCGTACCCGTTGATCCACCGGGCGGGATATTCGGAGATATGGGCCCGCCAATCGTCGATTTCCTGGTCGATGTAGACGTCTACGACCTGCAGGCGGCCCGAGTCGATCAGGGTCGAGACCTCCGGGGTCGACTCCATGTCGGTCATGATCTCCTGGCAGGCCTGGCAGCCGGGATTGCCGAAAATGAGCACGGTGTACTCCGCCTTCACGCCGTAAAGCGTCCGGACGCGGCCGCGGGTGTCGGTGAAGGAGAAATCCGTCGCCGGCGTCCCCACGCGGTTCAGGCTGCACATCCGGGCATCCCATTCATAGCCCATCCGGTAGCCGTTGTCGATGAGGTCCGACTTGCCCAGCCGGTCCACGAAATAGAAATACAGGTCCTCGTTGCGGACCGGGGAATTGGGGTCGTACAGGTAATGCTTCGTCAGGCGGCCCAGCTCCTCGAACACGTTGGAGTCCGGGAACTTCCGCTCGAAGGCGTCGACCCGGTCATAGAGGCGGACGACGGCCTGGGCGCCCGCATCCGCCGGCAGCTCCCCGAGGAGCGACGCGAACAAGCCCATTTGGGACTCCAGCGCCGGCAGCGGTACGCCGTTGACGGTAGCCGAGTCGCAGGCGTACACTTTCGCCGTATCCGTGAAGCGGTCCCAGAAGTGGCCGGCCGCGAAGCCGGCGCGCTCGAGCGGGTCCGTGTACATCGACGGAACCTCCACCTGCGGAAACTCCCGCCGGGCCGGGGCGTCGGAGGCGGATTTTCCGCTCCGGGGCCCGCAGGCACAGAGGATTGCGAACGACAAGAATATCAAAAACTTACGCATTACCGTAGCAATTAGTCACGCAAAGTTACGAAAAAAATGGCTAGTTTTGTGGTATGAAGCTTCTCCGGACACTCCTCCTCGCCGCCGGCCTCCTGGCCGGGACCGCCGCCTCGGCCCAGTTCTTCCAGGCCGGATCGGACCCGTTCAGCCGCTGGTCCGAGATGGGCACGGAGCATTACCGCATCATCTATCCGCGGGGCTTGGATTCCCTGGCGCGCGCCTATGTCGTGGACCTGGAAAAATGGCAGCCCGTGGTGGGGGCGAGCGCCGGGATGGCGCCCGGCGGCCTGCACTGGGGCCGGATGCCCGTCGTCCTGCACCCCTGGAACCCGTATTCCAACGGCTCCGTGGCCTGGGCCCCGAAGCGGATGGACCTTTACACGCACCCGGAAGCCTACGGCCCCTACCCCCAGTCCTGGATGACGCAGCTCACCACCCACGAATCCCGCCACGTGGCGCAGATGCAGCTGTCTTATCGGCGCCCGTTCAAGTGGGTGAACTACCTGGTGGGCGAAATGTGGAGCGGCGCCGTGAGCGCCTTCTATACCCCGCCGGTGTTCCTGGAAGGCGACGCCGTCGTCGCGGAAACCGCCCTCACGGCCGCCGGCCGCGGGCGCAACTCCGATTTCCTCAACTACTACCACCTCGCCTTCGACAACGGCGACTGGCGCGACTGGTACCAATGGGTCTACGGCTCGTTCAAGAAGGCCGCGCCCGACTACTACGCCGTCGGCTATATGACCGTCGCCGGGATGCGGTATTTCTACGACCAGCCTTCGTTCACGGCCGATTATTTCGATTACGTCACCCGGCACCCCTTCCCTGTCACCCGGCTTCAACACTACGTCAAGCGCGTTTCCGGCCAGTCTTTCAAGAAAACCTGGAAAGGCATCATGGAGGGCTTCCACGAAATCTGGGAGCAGGAAGAGGACGCCCGCGCGCCCTTTATGGAAATGGAGCGGGTCACGCAGACGCACGCGTTTGCCACCGATTATTCGAACGGCTCCTGGGTCGACAATGAATACCTCGCCATCAAGGAGGGGAAAGACCTGGCGCCGCGGCTGGTCCGGATCAATGTGGACGGCTCCGAAGACGACCTGGGCCCCTTCGCGTCCAACACCAGCTCCCTCAACCCGGGCGAGCATCGCCTGTTCTGGAGCGAGACCGTCCCCGGAAAGCGCTGGACCCTGGACGGAAAGTCGATCATCCGGTCGCTGGAGCATAGCGGACGGCGGCGGAACCTCACGACCGAGGGCCGGTTGTACAATCCGCAGCCGGGTCCGGGCGGGATCGCCACGGTCGAATACCCCGTCGAGGGCGGCAGCAACCTCGTCATCATCGGCGAGTTCGACGGGAAACTGCGCACGCGCATCCCTTCCCCGGCAGGCGTCGAGCTCGCGGACCCGGCCTGGGTGGACAGCACCATCTACTGCCTGGCCGTGAACGACGCCGGCTACAGCATCTGGAGGCTGGATGAACGCAAATGGACCTGCGTCCTGGAGCCGACGCTCCAGGAAATCGAGAACCTGGAAGGGGAGAACCAGGTGCTGGACTTCGTGAGCGACCGGAACGGCGTGAAGGAGCTGTACCGGTACGACCCGGCCACGGGGCGCGCCTGGCAGCTGACGAACTCGCGCTACGGCGGCACGGATTACTTCTGGCACGACGGCGTGCTCTGGTTCAATTCCATCACGTCGGAGGGCAGCGCCATCTTCAAGGCCACGCCGCCGGAACCGGTGGAAGTGGACATCCGCGAGGTCCACAAGTACCAGGTGGCGGAAAAGCTGGCGGAGCAGGAAAGGGCGATGCTCGGGGAGATTCCGGGTCAAGCCCGGAATGAGGGTTCCGTCAGCGAACCCAAGCCGTACCACAAGGTGCCGCACCTCGTGAAGTTCCACTCGTGGGCGCCGCTGTATTTCGACTATGACGCCATCGAGTCCCTGAGCGGCGACTTTTCCTTCGACACGGCCTCGCCGGGCCTCATCGGCCTGTTCCAGAACGACCTGGGGACCGCCTGGGGCACCGTGGGCTATTCCACCCATCCGGATGCGGACAAGCCGTCGGAGTGGCGGCATTCCGGCCACGTCCAGTTCACCTACACGGGCCTGTATCCCGTCCTGGAGGCCGGGTTCGACCTCTACGACAAAGGAACCGGCCAATACGGCTTCCAGCGCCGCCTGTACGACGACAGAATCGGCTACGCCGCTTCTCGCACGGATGTCGGCGGCCCTTACTGGAACGGCCACCTCACCGCCTACATTCCGTTCCGCCACAACAGGAGCGGCATCCAGCGCGGTTGGGTGCCGCAGATCAGCTGGAGCATCTCGAACAACCGTTTCGACAACGGGACGACGGAACTGAAGATGATCAAGGACTTCGTCCGGGACGGCTCGCACGCCGCCCTCGTGGGCATCCTTCCCGGGGACAACGTGCTGATGCAAACCTTCCGCAGCTCCGTCCGGGGCTATATGACGCTTCCGACAGCCGACAGCCAGGTCTATCCCCGCTGGGGCATCGGCGCCGAAGCGGGCGCCAGCTTCCGCCCCGGCCTCACGAACGTCTACACCCCGCTCGCCTACGGCTATCTGTACGGCTATCTGCCCGGATTCACCCGGACCCAGGGCCTCCGGCTCACCGCCCTGGCCCAGATCCAGCTGCCCACGGGCGCGCCGTTCGGCGAGAACACCGTGCAGGTGATGCCGCGCGGGTTCACGTCGGCCGAGGGCCGCACGGTCGCCCGCGCCTCGCACAGCCAGCTCCGCCTGACGGCCGATTACGCCATTCCCATCTACGTGGGCGACATCTCCTGGTTCTCCCCCGTCGCCTACATCCGGAACTTCCTCCTGATTCCGCACGTGGACTGGACCGGCTTCCAAGTCGCGAACGGCGGCAAGGGCGGCCCGAAGCACACCTCCCTCGTGAGCGCCGGCGCGGATTTCACCGTGGAGACGGGCAACTTGGCCTGGATTCCCTACCCCTGCTCGCTGGGCGTCTCCGCCTCCTGGCTTGGCGGACCGTACTTCGAAACCCTGGCGGAAAGCGCCGAGGAAGGCCGCAAGCCCTACTACGTAGGACTTGTCTTCAGCATCGACTTCTGATATTTCCGGAAAATTATTCCTATATTTGTAGGCTATGAAAAGATGCGCGCTTCTCATCGCCCTCCTGGCCGTATCGTGCCAGATGGTGCACCGGGTGACGGACACGGCCGCCGAGCTGTTCGGCGACGGCGTCGTCGCGCGGGTGGGCGACCATCGGCTGATGCGGTCGGAACTGGCGGAATACATCCCCGCCGGCGTCTCTTCCGAGGACAGCCTGGCGCTCGCGCAGCAGTATATCAAGTCCTGGGCGGAGGAGCTCCTGTTCCTGGACATGGCGGAATCCCGCCTGTCCGAGGAAGAACAGGACGTGTCCAAGGAATTGGAGGAATACCGCCGCACGCTGCTGAAATACCGCTATGAGGAGCGTTACATCAACGAGCGGCTGGACACCCTCATCTCCGACGAGGACGTCCGCAACTATTACCAGGCGCACACGGACAAGTTCCTCGTGGACCGTCCCCTGCTGAAAACGCGCTATATGATCATCCCGGCGGACTCCCGCAGCCTCAAGAAGATCAAGGAGCTGATGAGCTCGGACGACGCGATGGACGCGATCGCCGCCGACAGCCTGGCCTTCACGGCCGCGCTGCGGTACGTGGACAGCTCCGACAGCTGGATGGACGCCATCCTGCTGGCGCGGGAGCTGGGCACGGACGAGGTGTCGATGATGAAGGCCCTGAAGGGCCGGTCCATCGAACTGAAGGGCGACGACGGCAACCTTCGGGTCGCCTGGGTGGTGGACATCGTGCAGAAGGGGAGCCCCGCGCCGCTGGATTATTGCGCCGAACGCATCAAAGATGTGCTCTTGAGCGCCCGGAAACACGAATTGGTGTCCGGTTTGGAACAAGACTTGCTTAAAGATGCGCTTGGCAAAGGAAAGTTTGTCATCTATTGAATTTGGTAATTTGTTGATATGAAGTTCAGATTTATCGTCTTCGCAGCGGCCCTGTTCGTGTCGACGGGCCTTTCCGCCCAGAAGTACTCCGGCGGGCTCGTGGACAAGACCGTCGCCGTCGTCGGCAACGAAGTGATCCTGGTCTCGGACATCGAGAGCGAAGTGCAGCAGATGCAGGCCCAGGGCCGGTCCTCCGACCGCGACATGCGCTGCTCCATCCTGGAACGGATGATGGAGAACAAGATTTTCCTGATGCAGGCCCGCATCGACTCCCTGACCGTCAATTACGACATGGTGGACGGCGAGCTCAGCAACCGCATCGACCAGTACCGCACCTACCTGGGCGGCGACGAGGAGCTGGAGAAGTACTTCGGCAAGCCCCTCTACAAGCTGCGCCAGGAATGGCGGCAGCTGTTCGAGGAGCAGAGCCTGATCCAGACGGAGCAGGGCGAGATCGCGGGACGCATCCCGGAGGTGACGCCCTACGACGTCCAGCAGTTCCTGGACACCGTGTCGGTAGAAGACCTGCCCGTCGTCCCGATCAAGTACCAGCTGAGCCAGATTTGCATCTATCCCGACCGCGAGGCGGCGGCGATGGCCGTCAAGGAGCGCCTCCTGTCCCTGCGCGAGCGCATCATCCACGGCGAGAAGTTCGCCACCCTCGCCCGCATCTACTCCGAGGATCCCGGCAGCGCCCGCCGCGGCGGCGAGCTGGGCATGGCGTCCAAGTCCATCTTCTGGCCGGCCTTCTCCGACGCCGCGATGGCCCTGCGCCCGGGCGTGATCTCCCAGATCGTGGAGACCCCGGACGGCTTCCACATCATCGAAGTCATCGAGAAGAAGGGCGACATGTTCAACGCCCGCCACATCCTCCTCAAGCCGCAGTACACGGCCGAGGACCGCGAGAAGGCGTTCTCCCGCCTGGACAGCCTCCGCACCAAGATCCTGGACGGCGAAATCAAGTTCAACCTGGCCGCGCGCTTCTTCTCCGAGGACCCGGCCACCCGCACCAACGGCGGCCAGATGGCCGACCCGTCCACCGGCTCCTCCTACTTCGAGATCGACCAGCTCAAGCCGGCCGACTACGCGGCCATCCAGGAGCTGAAGGAGGGCGAGATCTC
The DNA here is from genome assembly GCA_947169405.1 of uncultured Bacteroidales bacterium. GTDB lineage: Bacteria > Bacteroidota > Bacteroidia > Bacteroidales > UBA932 > Cryptobacteroides. The sequence goes on along the minus strand of CAMVPS010000006.1, from coordinate 31,858 downwards.
CGAGCCCGTGGAGTCCACCGACAACGAGGGGTACCAGCAGGGCCGCAACGGCAACACCGTGTACAAGATCATCCGCGTGGACAAGATCGTCCCCGCCCACCCCGCCTCGTTCACGAACGACTACACCGAGTTGCAGGGCCGCGTGCGGATGCAGCGGCAGATGCAGGCGATCGACGAGTTCCTGGAAAAGAAGATCAAGGAGACCTACATCGTGATCGACCCGATGTACAAGGAGTGCTCCTTCAGCCGGGACGTCTGGAGCGAAAAGTTCTGACCGGAACGTGCGGCGGAAGCTCGCATATCTCTTCCTGACGGCGCTGTCCCTGGGGGCGGCGGCCGTTTCCGCGCGGGCCCAGGAGGACAAGGACTCGCTGGTGACCCTGGTGAGCGCGAAATCCGCCCAGCTCATCGAGCGGAACGGGGAGAGCTTCCGTAAAGTCACGGGCCCGGCCCGCTTCCTGCACAACAACACCTACCTCCTGTGCGACTCGGCCCTCTGGAACGTGACGACGAACGTCATCGACGCCATCGGCCACGTCCAGATCATCCAGGACCGCACCCGCCTGAGCTCCGGCTCCCTGCAGTATGTGGTGGACGACGACCTCGCGAAATTCCGCGGCGGCCTCGTCCAGCTGGAGGACAAGGACAAGAACACCCTGCGCACCCGCTACCTGGACTACAACACCAAGGACTCCGTCGCCATCTTCCAGAACGGCGCGTCGATGCGCGACAAGGACGGGCAGATCATCGAGAGCCTGTACGGCTCCTATGACTCGAAGGCCCGCCTGTTCGTGTTCAACGACCAGGTGAACATGTATATGGACACCACCTTCGTGAAGACGTCCCGCCTGGAGTACCGCAGCGACATCAACACCGCGTACTTCGGCTATGCGACGGATATGTGGCAGGACGACAACATGCTTTCCGCCAACGACGGCTGGTACGACCGCGACCGGGAGCTGTTCTTCTTCCGGCGGAACGTCCACCTGCTCACGAAGGACCAGGAAACGTGGTCCGACACGCTGTACTACCACCGGAAATTGAACGACGTGGAGCTGCTGGGGCAGGTGGAAGTGATGGACACGACACGGAATGTCTTCGCCCTGGCGGGCCGCGTGGAATACACCGACTCGCTCTCCCGGGTGAAAATGACCGTCACCCCGGCGGTGATGAGCATCGAAGAGGACGAGAAAACGGCCCAGAAGGACACTGTCTGGTTCGGGGCCGACACCATCGTATACCGCGGCATCAAGCGGCACCTGGTGGACTCCCTGTGGAAAGTCGATGCCGACAGGCGACTCAAGGACCTCGCGGGCGACCCGGTGACCGAATACCGCCGCAAGGCCGCGGAAGCGGCCGCCAAGGCGGCTGCGGAAGCCGAGAAGAACAACCCGAACGCGGCGGGGCGCGACCGCGGGCCGGAGGGGGCGCCCGTCGGCAAGAGGGATGCGCCCGTCGGCAAGAAGAACGAAGGCCTGAAGCCTTCCGAGGGCGCACCGGCGCCGACCGGCGGAACGGAGCCGCCCGCGGACACCACCGCGGCCAAGATTCCGAACCCGCTCGATTCCCTGGCCACGAAACCGCAGCCTCCCGTGGACACGATTCCTGCGCCGCCCGACACGAGCCAGCTCTCGTTCATCTGGGCGACGAGCCGCGTGAAACTGTTCCGTCGCGACATGCAGATGTCGTGCGACTCCCTGGTTTATTACGACCTGGATTCCCTGGTCCGGCTGTACCGCGATCCGCTCGTGTTCAGCGACGGCAACCGCCAGTACGCGGCCGACAGCATCTACCTCATCATCAAGGACCGCAAGGCGGACCGGGCGCGGCTGATGTCCAACGCCTTCATCACCACGAAGGAGGACACCGTCTGCTACGACCAGATCAAGGGCGCCGAGATGATGGCCTATTTCGACACCACCCGCACCCTCCGGCGCTTCGACGCCCTGGGCGGGGCGACGGCGCTGTTCTTCCTGACGGAGAACGACGCGCTCGCCACGGTGAACAAGGTGGAATCCAAGATGTTGTACGCCACCTTCGAGAAGGGCAACCTGGACAAGATCTACTACTTCGACAACCCCAAGAACGACGCCTATCCGGTGGTCCAGCTGCCGGCGGAAGAGCGCTATATGAAGGGTTTCCGCTGGGAACCGGAGCGTCAGCCGAAGGGCGGCTTCGACATCACGCCGCTGGTGCCCCGAACGAGCCAGCGGACCTCCTACCTGGCGCGCCCGCACGCCGAGTTCAAGGAGACGGACATCTACTTCCCGGGCCATATCAAGCAGATCTACAAGGACATCGCCTATCGGGATTCGATGGCGGTCGTCAAGGCGCGCCAGCCCAAGGAGAAGCCCGCCCCGCCGAAGCCGGAAGACGCGGTCACCACACCGGTCGACACGACCGCCGCGCCTGTCGATTCAATCGCCACACCGCCGGCCCTTTCCGAGACGGACAAGGCCCTGCTGGGCGAGCTGGATTCGCTGGCCGTCGCGCCGCCGTCCCTGGATTCGCTGAAAAAGATGGCGCCGATGGATTCGTTGCAACTGACGACGCCCCTGGACTCCTTGGCGACGACGCCCGAAGTGGAAGAGGAAGAGAAGGACACGAAGCCGGAACAGGCCGCGCCGAAGGAGCCCGAGCTGTCGGCCAAAGACCTTGAAAAGGCCCGGAAGGCCGAGGAAAAGGCCGCCCGGGACGCCGAGAAGGCCCGGATCGCCGCCGAAAAGAAGGCGGAAAGGGACGCCAAGCAGGCGGAGCAGGACCGGAAATACCAGGAAAAGCAGGAAGCCAAGCGGCAGAAAGCGCTGGACAAGGAGCGCAAGAAGAAACTCCGCGCCCTGAAGAAGCTGGAAAAGAAAGCCCAGAAGGAGCGCCGCATCTTCGAGCGCTACCTGGAAAAAGAGCGCATACGCGCCGAGGAACAAGCCGTCCGCGAAAAGGAGAAAGCCGCCCGCGAAGCGGAAAAGGCCGCCCGGAAGGCGGAACGACAGGAGGGCGCGAAGGAAGAGGCCGTCCGGGATTCGTCGTCGAAAAAGGGCCTTTCGTCTAAAACCCGGTAAGGGTTTTTGTACCTTGGACAAAAATCTCTATCTTTGTCCGGAACGGAATACACCAATAAACACACTGATATGAAGAGAATCTTTTCCCTTTGCGCCGTGCTGCTGGTAGCGGTGGCGGCGATGGCCCAGAACGGGACCAAGTACTACGGCATCAAGTCCGGTACCATCAAGGTCGAAATGGACATGATGGGCCAGACCATCCCCAGCACGATCTACTTTGACGACTACGGCGCCAAGCAGGCCACCTCGATCAACATGATGGGCATGGAAATGACCCAAATCAACAAGGATGGCAAGATGTATCTCGTGAACAAGGGCGAGAAGTCCGTCCAGGAGATGCCGCAGCAGCAGGAGCAGATCAACTACCTGAACCTGACCGACGAGATCAAGGCCAAGTACAAGATCAAGGAAGTCGGCAAGGAGACCGTCGCCGGCAAGGAATGCACCACCTACACGGTCGAGGTCAGCCAGATGGGCCAGACGGTCAAGACGACCGTTTCCGTGTGGAACGGCATCGCGATGAAGACCGTCGCCGATGCGGGCGGCTTCTCGATGTCCCAGAAGGTGACCGAGGTCAAGGAAGCCCCGGTGGACGCCGCGATCTTCGAGATCCCGAAGTTCTAACGGAAATACCGTCCCAGCCAGGCCGCGTCGACGAGCGCGAAGCCGGGTTCGGGACGAACGTCCGGATGGCGCCCGAGGATTCCTCGGGCGTCTTCGTATACGTGGAAGCCCACGTTCACGACCTTCATCTCCCCGTCCAGCGGGAAGGAGAACCAGAGGTCGTTGTCGGGCCCGTCCATCTTGAAGAATTTGATCGGAACGTCCTGGATTTCAGGGCGTTTCTGCTGGTCCGCCATCTCCAGGCGGGTGACATACTTGCACAGCTCCACCAGGACGTCGTCCAGGCCGCAGGCGTGGATATTGACCTTTTCCACCAGGTCGCCCACCTCCCGCACGAGACGGAGGGTGTAGCCGTCCAGCTCCTTGACGGCCTCCGCCACGGCCTTCGGCGGCTCCGCGTCGCCGGGCAGGAGCCAGACCATCAGCTTCTCGGCCGGGTCGTGGTACAGGGTCTGGTACTTGAGGAGGTTCCGGGCCCCGCAATGGGGGCATTCCCACACGAAGAGCGAGCCGTCCCGGACCCGGGCCTTGAGGTCCGGGTCCGCGGCGACGTTGATGCTCGGACAGGTCGTGACGGCGTGGCTTTCGCCGCAGCGGCTGCAGATTGCGTTCATCAGAGATTGGTATTGAACACGGCGCCGATGTAGAGGGGCTTGAGGCCGGGCACCTGCTCCTGCAGGTACGGGAAGGCCGAGCCGCCGCTATAGGCGATCCGGGCGCCGAGGCTGAAGTTGCCGGAGACGAGGATGAGGCGCTGGATGTTCACGGCGATGTCCGCGCCGGCGCTCCAGAGCTCCCGGCCGGGCATATGGACGCCTTCGGCCGGCTGGAGGAAGGTCAGGTCCGCAAAGGGCACCACCTCGAAATTCCTGAAATAGAAGAGGTTGCCGATGGAGAAGTCCATCGGGAAAATGGGCATCGCATAGTCCAGGGAAACCTTTCCCGCCAGCGGGGAGGCCGTGAGGAGCAGCGCCTCGACGGCTCCGTTCTTGGCCAGTCCGCGGGGGGCCGGCGGGCAGGGATCCGTGAACCAAGTGGAGAACGTGTCCATCGTATAGTGCCGCACGGCGCCGGAAATCTTCAGGCCGTGCCACGGGTGGAAGCCCGGGAGATAGGCATACACCTTCCCGTACTCCGACCAGTTGAGGTCGACGCTCGTCGCTCCCACCTCGAAGCCGAAGCCCTTGGAGGACATCATCTGCGAGTGGGCGGCGGGACGCAGGAAGCTGCCGCGCAGGACGGCGGCCGTCCGGTACGCCGTGGACCGGGAGGTCCAGGGCAACTCGTAAGACTTATCCTCGGAATAGCCCCCTTCCGCGGCCGGATCGGCCTTGACGGGATAGAAGGGGCCGTAGAGGTCGTCGTTGCTGAGCGAAACCGCCAGCGAAGGCTCGATTCTGCGCTCCCAACCGCCGGAAGAGAAGTCCAGCGGCAGGGCGACGGAAGCCATGCCGCCCACATACATCTTCTTGTAGGAAGAGGAGCGGACGAACAGGGAATCCTTCGCCGTGTCCAGATACGGCATCTGCAGGGCGGCGTCGCGGTCGCCCACGTCCAGGGCGAAATCGAAGACCGGATACAAGCCGCTGTACGACAACCGGAGATGGGCCCCGACGCTCGGGGTCTTTTCCTCGGGAGCCACCTTTTCGTGGACGGACAGGCCCACGGAGCCGTTCACCGTGCCGAGCCGGTTCGTGAAGAAGCCCGTAGCGCCCAGGGAGGCCGTCTGGAAATAGTAGTCCCGGAAAGAGATGGCGGAACGGCCGAGGTCGACATAGACCGGCGCCCAGGAATGGAAATGGAAGGCGTCCGACATCTTCCGGAAGGGCTTTGCAGGGGTCAGTTCGACGGTCGGCTCCGGCAGGGAAGCCGCGAGCTGCGCCTCCTGGGCGGAGAGGACCTCGGCGACGGGGTCGCGGTAGATGTCCTTGAAATCCACCACCTTGGGGGCGGCCTCAACCCGGGAAAGGATCCGGCCTTCCGGCTGGAGAACCGAAGCGTAGAGGTTCCCGTCAGCGAAGAAGGGAGATCCCAGGCCATATTTCGTAACGGAGAGTTGCTGCAAGGTCCCCCCGGAGAAGGTATAGGCCTCGCTCGTTCCCGTCCGGTCGCTGACCAAGAGAATCGTGTTCCCGTCCACGGCGGAGATGTCCTTGATCGTCACCGACTGCGGCGCGAGCAGGGTTTCGGGGCGGCCGCCGTTCCGGGGCACCCGATACAGGCCCGTGCCCTCGTCCGTGATGGCCGCGAAAACGAGTCCGGCGTCCTGGAAGACCACCTCCGTCGGCTGGAAACCGTCCGGAGTCTTCCATCGACGGAGAACATCACCGTTGCGGGCGTCCAGGACGACCACGGCGGCGGAACCGTCCACGGGATATTCCACGGCCGCGACGGAAGCCCCGTCCGGAGAAACCGCGGGGCTCAGATAACGCCCCTTGCGCACCAGGGAGCCCTCGTGGCCCGTCTGCACGTCATAATAGCGGATCCGGGCATCCTGCTTCAACGTCCAGCGGACATCCGGAACGGCCTCGGACCAAAAGATTCGTTGCAGGGGTTCCGACCAGGCGAGTTTTCCATCGCCACCGAACGCCGACAGCGTCGTCTCCTTCCCGTCCGGACCCACCCGGACCAGGACGGCAGGAAGGTCCATGCCCGCCTTTTCCGCATACACGGCACCATCGCCGGCCACGGAGCCGGCGTAGACCGTATAGGACCGGGGCAGGCGCACCTGCGGCTCCGTCCCGGAGAAAGGACCGCGGCGGCTGTCGTCCTGGGCCCAAAGATTCCGGTAGGTGCCCATCATTTCGCTCCAGGCTTCCGGCAGTTTCTTGCCGGAGGACTGCTTCGAGGCCGAATTCATCGCGGAGAAGGCGCCGCCGAGGGTGGAGGCCACCTTCAGGAATTTCGTCGTATAATACGGATCCTCGTACACGTAACGGTAGCCCGCGACGGTCAGGTAGCCCAGCCGGTAGATGTCCGGCGTGTACTTCTTGATGGACCCGTAGCGCCACTGGTACCAGCTGCGCAGGTCGCCGATGTCGAAGTACATCCGCATTTCGCTCAGGAAGTCGCCGCTCCGGCCGCGTCCGGCCCGGGTCAGGGCCGTCTCGGCCACCACGGCGTCGCCTTCCAGCAGCGAGGAGTTCGGCACCATCCCGATGATCATTTCCGCCAGTTCGCCGAAGGGATAATGGAACCCCGTCCAGAAGCCGGTCCGGAGGAACTGCTTCTGGGCGACATGCCGGCCCTCGTGGATGGCGAGGAGCTTCGCCCAAGGAACCGGGGTCATCCCGGACACGTCCGGCAGGGTGAACAGGTCCATCCGCCGGGGCGCCCAAGCGACGAGGCCGTTGGAAATGCCCGCATAGGGGTGCAGGATGACGGGCATCGGCTTGGAGAACTTCTCGTTCGGCCGGAAGCCGGAGGAGGCAGAAAGCGGGACGCTGTACTGTTGCAGCAGCGTCCCGTAAACGGTGGCCAGCGAGTCGAGCCCGCGGGGATAGATCAGCTGATAGTCTCCGGTCTGGAACGTGGACCAGCGGAGGCGCCCCGGGTCGTCGCCCGTGGAGGAGAAGAGCTGGATCTGCGCGTGGGCGCCAAGGGGCAGAATGGCGGCCACGAGGGCCGCCATGACGTGACGTTTCATCGATTTAAAGCTTGCGGGCGCCGTCGGAGATGACCACCGGGTAGACCTTCGGCGCGTGGCCGAACTTCTCGGTGAACTGCTTCACGGCCTCCTCGATGAAGGCGTCGTACAGCTCGTCCTTCACCAGGTTGATCGTGCAGCCGCCGAAGCCGCCGCCCATCACGCGGGAACCGGTGACGTCCATCTTGCGGGCCAGCTTGTTCAGGAAGTCGAGCTCCTCGCAAGACACCTCGTACAGGCGGCTCATGCCGAAGTGCGTCTGGTACATCATTTCGCCCACGGTCTCGTAGTCGCCGCGCTCCAGGGCGTCGCAGACGTCCAGGACGCGCTGGACCTCGCCGATCACGTACTCCGCGCGGAGGAAGTCCTCCTCGGGAATCTCGGTGCGGACCTCATCCAGCCACACGCGCTTGGCGTCGGAGAGGAATTCCACCTCGGGATGGTTCTTGCGGATGGCGGCCGCGGCGTTCTCGCAGGACGCGCGACGCTTGTTGTACGCGCTGGAGGCGAGTTCGTGCTTCACGCAAGAATCGACCAGAACGAGGCGGTAGCCTTCCGGCTTGAAGGGGAAGTACTTGTATTCCAAGGTCTTGCAGTTCAGGCGGATGAGGGAGCCGGCCTTGCCGAAAATGGAGGCGAACTGGTCCATGATGCCGCACTTGACGCCGCAGTAGTTGTGCTCGGTGCTCTGGCCGATCTTCGCGAGGTCGAACTTGTCGATGCCGTTGCCGAAGATGTCGTTCAGGGCGAAGGCGAAGGTGCTCTCGAGGGCCGCGCTGGAGCTCAGGCCGGCGCCCAGGGGCACGTCGCCCGCGAACACGGTGTCGAAGCCCTCGACCTTGCCGCCGCGCTTGACCGTCTCGCGGCACACGCCGAAGATGTAGCGGGCCCACTGCTGGCCGGGCGCATCCTCCTCCTGGAGGCCGAATTCCACGAACTCGTCGAAGTCGATGGAATAGGCCCGGACCTTCTGGGTGCCGTTGACCTTGATCTCGGCCATGATGCCGCAGTCGATGGCGCCGGGGAACACGTAACCGCCGTTGTAGTCGGTGTGCTCGCCGATGAGGTTGATACGGCCGGCGGAGGCGTACAGGTCGCCGGGTTCGCCGAAGAGGGTCTGGAACTTTTCCTGGATTTTCGTTTTCATATCGATTGTCTTGTTTAGTGTCAATTCACAAAGATACGCAATTTTTACCGGCTACGGATGCCCCAGACCGAGAAATCGTAGCGGGATTCGGTGTCGTCCTCGATGTCGTCGGGGAGGGCGGGGTAGAAGTCGAGGCCCGTGCGCTTTTCGAGCTCGTCGACCGTCAGGGCGCAGTCGTTCAGCCAGTACCTTTCGGCGTCGTTGCCCATCACGAAGGCGATGGACTGGTACCGCTTGCCGTCGTGGACCAGCACCACCTTGTAGAAGGCGTCCGGCACGACCACGTGGTCCTGGCCGATGGTGCCGTAGATGTTGTCCCCGACGATGGGCCCGGACACCACCCAGACCTTGCCGTACTTGCGGGCCCAGGCGCGCACCTGCTTCTCCAGGTACTGCCAGTCCTTATTGTTCAGTTCCTCCCGCTGCGGGCAGATGTTCATGAAATAGAACGTCTCCGCCATCGCCTCGTCGTCCCACATGAAATCCCCTGCTGGAGCCATGTGCCCGCGGGTCCAGCCGCTGCCATTATAATCCTCCCGCATCGCCTGCTTCCCCCGGTAGTTCATGTCCATCGAGAAGCCTTTGTCCTCCCGCGTCGCATCGCCGTGGGTTTCCTCCTCCGTGAGTTCATAGGCGACCCAGTCGGGAATTAAAGTCTCTGGATTATAGGAGCTTACATAGCCTTTGTAGGTCATGATTCGGTCGCCCGCGCGGCTGGCCGGAAGCTCCAGCTGGTCGTCCGAAAGTTCGACCAGGGGCGTGGCGGCCCCGCCGCCGAGCAGCCCCGTGCGCTGTACGATCAGCCACGCGGAAAAGATCACGACCAGCAACAGGGCGGAAAGGATGGATTTATCGCTCTTTTTCATCTTCGCATCATTTGGTGCGAAGTTACGAATAATTTACGGCTCTTGGAACGCCCGCCTAGAAGACCATGTTCATGGCGGCCTGCTGCGCGCGGGCGCTGTGGCCGGCGTTCATCTTGCCGAAGTTCCACTTGACGCCGAACAGGACGTAGCGGCCCATCACGAGGCGGTAGGAATCCTCCTCGTAGTTGGCGGTCACCGTGTGCGTGAGGTTCCGGGTCTGGTTCAGGATGTCATGGACACTGAGGCTCAGGTTGAAGGCGCCGATGCTCTTGGTGATTTCGGCGTTCCACTGCCATTCCGGGAGGCCGTAGCCCGCCGCATAGCCTTTGTAGAAGACGTAGTCCAGGTCGGTTTCAATCTCGAACTCGTGCTTGGTCGTATAGGAGACCTCTCCTCCGAAACGGGTGTCCAGCGTGTTCATATTGACGCTCGGATCCAGCGAATAGCGGGCGATCCGGCCGTTCACGCCGGCATTCGCGGAGAAGGACCAGCGTTCCTGGTTGTACCGGAGGGTCATCGTGGCATACGGCGAGAATGTGCGCGTACGGCTCTCTTCGAAGCCGCTTGCGCCGCTGTAGAACCGGCTGCCTTCCGCGTCTCCCCAGAAATCATCCAGGAAGGCCGAATAGTCGAAATGGTCCTTGTCCAGCCCCGGAAGCGACTTCCGGGTCTGGTAGCTGAGGGAAGTATTGTAGCTGATCGATCCGTTGATCGTCAAGAACCAGTTTTTCTTCGCGTCCAGCGGCGTGTTGTAGTTCACGAAGCCGGAGAACGACAGGCTCGGTTTCCGGGCGTTGACGGGAATGGAATACAGGATTCCGCCCGCGTCGTACCATTGCGCCTGGGTGATCGGCGACGAATTCAACTGTCCGCTGAAATAGGCCATCAGGGTGGAGAATTTCTCCCGGTTGTTCCGCGTCCAGTTCGCGGAGAAATAGTTGTAGGAATAAGGCTTCAGATACACGTTGCCGAGGGTCAGCCTGGACGGGTTCGCGATGTTCAGCACGGGCAGCATCCGGTCCGCGGAAGGCCGCTGGCTGTAGGCGGAGGAACTGACGATCAGCCGGTTGATTCCTTTGTTGTACTGGAAATTGAGAGACGGGGCCACATACCAGGACCACAGGTCCTTGCCGGTGGTTTCCTCGATTCCATAACTCTTGGAGAAGGTTTCGTTCAGGGTGCCGATCGCGCGGGCGCCGACCGTGATCCAGCTGCCCGTCCCGAACTTGTACTGGGCCGTGACGTCATATTGCTGTCTCAGGTAGTCGGACTGGCTGACCGACGAGTAATAGTCATTCCGCCCTGCCGGATCGAAGGCGTCCCGTACCCGGTCTCGGCGGGACCAGGCGTAATACGCCGAGGTGGAAAGCACCCATTTCTTGCCGAGCGGCTCCGTATATTGGATTCGGCCGTTCAGCGTGGAAGACTCCCCGTCGGACTGATAGGTCATGGACCGGGTCTCCTGGCCGCCTGACAGGGTCAGGATGGTGTTTTCCGCGCTCTCTCCTCCTGTTTTCCCATAGGATGTGCCTCCGCTCAGGCCGATGGTCCGCCCCGTCTTTCCGCCCACTTCCCGGAAAGTGATATCCGCGCTCACCTCCGCATCCTGGGAATCCGACAGGCTCCGGGTCGTGTTTTCGGAGCGGTTCATCAGGTTCTCTCCCCGGCGGGTTTCCGAGGAACTGCCGCCGAACGAGTTGGTCCGCCCATATCGGAATCCCGGGCGGACATGGAACCAGACCTTCCCCGTTTCTTTCTGGAATTCGACATCGGCGTTCACGGAATTGGCATATTGTTTTCCCGTGTTCTCCGTTCTGGAGGCCAGGTTTCCGTCCTGCTGGTAGGTAGTCCGGTCGGCGCGGGTGCCGGTATCCGAGTCGGTGTATTTGTAATTGACGCTGACCGTGGTTTCCACATCCTTGATGCGGGTGGTATTGGCATTCACGCCCAGCTGCGCGGCGGTGACGAGGCCCTGGTCCAGAGAAGAGAGCACGTCGTCGTCATCCCCTCGCATGACCATCACGACAATGTCGGAGTCGCTGATATTCTGCGCGTTGCCAATCACCGTCACCTGGTCCTTCTCGGAATAGGCCGATACCAGGGCGTTGGCGTTGTACAGGAAGCCGCGGTTGTCCCGGAGCGGGTCTTCGCCCTCCGGAGAACCGGCCGTCGTGCCGCCCTTGAGGCCCACATTGCCGAACCAGCCCTTCTCGTATTCCTTCTTCAGGCCGACGTCCAGCACTTTTTCCCGGTTGCCGTCCTGGATGCCGGAAGCGCGCGTCTGCTCGCTTTCCCGGTCGATCACGCGGACCTTGTCCACCACGGCCGCCGGCAGGTTGTTCAGGGCCGTGCTCTGGTCATTGAAGAAGAAAGTGCGGCCGCCCACAGTGAGCTTGTCGATCTCCTCGCCGTTGAACTTGACCTTGCCGTCCTCGGTGATCTCCATGCCCGGCATCCGCTTCAGCAGGTCCTTCAACATCGCATTGGCCCCGACCCGGAAGGAGGAGGCGTTGAACTCGACCGTGTCTTTCTTGACGACGATCGGATTGCCCACGTCCGTGACCGTGGCCGCCTGCAGGAAGTGCTCGTCGACCTGCATCCGGATGGTGCCCATGTCCACTTCCTCGTTGCGGAAGTACCTTTCCTTCACGAAAGGTTTGTATCCCATCATCTCCACGTGGAAGACATAGTTCCCATAGGGGACTTCCTCCAGCGTGGCTACGCCCAGGGTGTCCGTCAGGGTGAAATTGGTGATGGTCGTGTCCTTGGCCGGAATGACATACACGGACGCGAATGCGACAGGCTCGTTGGTGAGCGAATCCAGCACGGTGGCCTTGATGTCGCTCATCCGGCCCTGGAAAATGTTGTCATTGAGGATAAACACCTGCGCCCGTGCGCCAAGGCACACGAATAGGCACAAGAACAGCGTGGAGATAACCTTCTTCATAGCGGCGTTATTCCGTTACAATAATTGAGCCTAAGGCTCTTGCATAAATTTTTCCGCCCGGATGTACTTCAGATTGTCGGCGGCGAACTCATAGCCCCGGGAGCCGGGGCGGGCGACTTTCAGGTACTTCTCGTACCATTCGATGGCCGCCTTGTACTCCTTCTTCTGCTGGTAGCAGTAGGCAATGGTGGAGAGGGCAGAAATGAGTTTTGGATTGTAGCGGTAGGCTTCTTTATAATGGGCGATGGCCAGATCCCAGGAGTCCTCCCGGCCGTAGTATCCCAGGGCATATTGCTGGTGGATGCGGGACATCGTGGCCGGATCCGGTTCCAGCATCTCCAAGGCCTTGTCCAGCCAGGGCTTGACTTCCCGGTCGAACGGGCGCATCGCCTCCTTTTTCACGGCGGCGATGGAATAGGCCAGGTTCACGTCGCTGGAGTCGATCTGCCAGGCTTTCTGGAGTTCCTGCTCCGCCCGATAGATTACCAGAGTATGCCAATAGCTCTGCCCCAGATAGTAATGGATGGGATACGAGTCGTTGCCGATGTCTTCCTGCCGCTGGAAGATCTTGCTGGCGCCCTCGTAATCGCCCTTCCGGTAAAGTGCCAAGCCTTTCAGCGGCGCAATCGTCACATTGTCAGGGTCTTCCGCCAGGAAAGGCTCGCTTTGGGCGATTGCCTCGTCGTACTTTTCCTTGTCGATGAGGATGCCCACGGCCTTGGACAGGACCGTCTCGTTCCTCGGCTTCAAGGCCAGGGACCGGCGGTAATACCAGAGGGCCGAATCGGCCTGTTCCAGCTGCCGGAAGGAGTCCCCCACGACGCTCAGGACCGCCGGAATGGAATCCCGCTGCAGGATCGCCCGCCCCGCCTGGATGCTCTGGGAATAGGCCTTCAGCCGGGAATAGGCCTGCATCAAGCGGATGTGGTAGAGAATGTTGTCCGGAGACTTGGACGAGAGCAGGAAATAGGTCCCGGCGGCGTCCTCATAAGCTCCGCTCTGGAAATGGCAGTCCGCCAGCTCGGCCAGCACGCCCTCGTCCATCGCGCCCGGCTGCACCAGGGCCGACAGTTTCTCGATCGCATCGTCCGTCCGGTAGATGCTCTTGAGATACCGGGCCTCGGCCAGCACGGAGTCGCGGTGCGTGGTCTGCGCCTGCAAGGACGCGGCGCAGACCAGCAGGGCGGCGGTCAGCAGGCAGCGTTTCATTGTTTCTTGGACGTGATCTCTATAACGCCGTAGCGGCCTTTTTCGCCGTATTTCTCAATGGCGGCTTCGTCCTTGAGGACGCTCATCGATTCAATGGTTTCGGGATTGATATCCTTTAACTTGGGGCCTTCTTTCCCGTCCAGGACGATCAGGACGGAATCGGCCTTTTCGCCTTTGACTTGGAAGATGTTGGTCATCGGGGCGGAATCTCCTTTGGTCTTGAAAACGACCGGGAAGGTGTAGGTGACCTTGACGGGTTCACCCTTGACATAGCCGGGCGTCCAGTCCGGCGAGGAGGAGATGACGCGGACGACTTCCGCATCCAGGTCGGGGTGTACGCCGCGAAGGACTTTGACGTCCCCGACTTTGCCGTCGGTTCCGACGACAAATTGCGCCACTACGCGTCCTTGGACTTCCGCATCTTTGGCCGTTTGCGGGTACTTGAGGTTTTCATTGACCCACTTGGCGAACTCGCCGGCGTTGCCTCCCTGGAAGGTCGGCTTGACTTCGACTAGACTGTAGGGGAGACTCTTCGTCGTGTCGGGAAGGGCGGCCGGGGCCGTTTCGGAGAGGACCGTCTCGGACAGGTCGGCGGAGACGACCTTGGCGCGGACGGGATTGCACAGGAACATGGTCCCGGCGAGGAAGGGGAGGATGGCGAGCCAGGAGAGGCGTTTCCATCCGGAGGAGGGGGCTTGGAGCATCATGTCGATTCGGTTTTTGAGTTTGGCGTGCTGGAAGCCGTTCGCCAGGGTGAAGCGCTTGTCCCCGACGGCTTTCCGCACCAGAAGAAGTTGATATTGGGTAGCATCGATGCCATGGTTGAGAACGGCGTCATCGGCCTCGTACTCGTGCAGGAGCTTGAGTTCGCTGAGGGTAATCCAGACGAGGGGATTGAACCAATGGATCAGCGTGACTGCCGTAAAGAGGAGGATATCAAGGGTATGGGCCTTGCGGATATGAGCCTCCTCGTGGAAGCGGATCACCGGATTCGCTTCCGCATCCTTCCGGCTCATGACGATGGTCCGGCCCCAACTGAAGGAGGGGACATCGGCCTCGGTCAATACGAGCCGGGTGCCGTCCTCCAGGCGCGTGGCGGCGCCTTTCCGGATGGTCCGGTACATCCGGACCATCGCCACGTCGGTCCATGCCAGTACGGCGAGGAAGCCGAGGATGTAGAGGAGTTCCAGGTAGGGGAAAGGGGAGGCGGCGGACGGGCCGGCCGTCAGGGCGGGCTCGGAAGCCGCCTCGGTCAGCGGCCCGACCATGAGGAACGGTACTTCCACCGTCCGGAGCCGCAGCAACGGCAGCAGGAAGCACGCCACGGTGCCCACCAGCAGCAGGATGCGGTTCAGGCGGAAGAAGGTCGTCCTGCGCATCACCAGCAGGAAGAATGCGTAGAACAAGGCCAAGTACAGGCTGCTTCGGCCGATATAAAGGAGGAACGGGGTCATTTCCGGGCGCTTTCGATCCGCGCGATCAAGTCCTTCAGCTCCTGGAGGTCCATCCGGTCCTCCTCCACGAACTGCGAGACCAGGCTCGCGTAGGAATTGTTATAATACTGGGCCACCATCTCGCCCACGGTCTCGCCGCGGTACTGCTTCTCGGTGACCTTCACGTGATAGCGGAAGGTGTTCGCCATCGGCTCACGCTCCAGGAAGCCCTTCTCTTCCAGGAACTTCACAAGGGTGGCCACGGTGTTGTAATGCGGCCGCGGCTCCGGCAGCAGCGCCACCAGGTCGCGGATGAAGAGGTCGCCATGCTCCCAGAAAAGGGTCATCAGCTGCTCCTCCTTGGCTGTCAATTTCTGTCTCATGGTGCAAATATAGACAAAAATCTCCAAACTCCTAATTTTTTTAGGAGTATTCCGTATTTTTTTCGGAGTTTCTTGATGACGGCCCCGTATCCGCATGCTTTTCCTTCCTTTGCCGCCAGCGTTTGACCCTACCCTCCTTCTTCACCCTCCTTCTTCACCCTTTTCCCTTTGTCCTTCACCCTCCTACCTCCTCCCTTCCCCATAACTCTTATCCTTTATTCCCGCCCTTACACCTCCCCTTAGTGTTATTACCCTTCTCGTCAACAGACTGTATGCTACTGTACGCTGCTCCTGTGTACAGCAAAACAGCACTAAAGCGTAGTTTTACTGCACGCTCATTCAAACACGCCCCCGTTTTCACTCTTTTTCTTTGAGCAGCGTACATCAAAGCGAGCACTAATCACCTTATTTCTGTACACCGCGGCAGCGTACAGGCCGATGGGGCCTGCGCACTCGTTTAAAGAATCAGGCATCGACGAATCTGCGCTTCGCCGGCCAGGCGGCGGCGAAAGAGTTCGCTGGCGATGTTGTTTTTCTCGCGGGAAGACAGCTGATAGACCGACCGTGCCCGATACCGAGGAACATATTGATTGTCAATCAGCTCACAGAGTTGCAAGTCATTGAATCCCAGCGGGGTGCCGCGGTTCTTCTCGTTGCGGAGCATGTCGGCGATTGTCTTTTCGCGAGAAGCCGCGCGCTGGAGAACCAGATCCTCGAAACTCTCCAGGGTGATGGGCGGGCGGCCGTTGTTATCGGCCTCCTGCTCCTGACTCCAATCTTCACCGCTCAGGCGGGTGATCAGGTAGTTGAACGCTTTCGGCGTGGCATACAGATTCTCGACCACTTCCGTCTCAATGACCGATTCCCGCAGGAACACCCCCTCCACCCCCATCTTCCACTGTGGGTTGAATCTCGCCCTGCGAGGCAAGGCCGCCTTGATCTGGGCGGGCGTCAACAGCAAATCCGGCACATACAGCTTTCCAAGCTCTTTCCGGAAATAGGCATTGGCCGAACAGAACGGCCACTCGAACGGCGTGGAGGTTATGCCATGATGGACGGTATTCCTGACGGTATAGGAGATGGCAGTCAACTTATGCTGCAAGCCTTCGAGTTCCATCACGAAATAGTCAGGGTCTCCCAAGGGACCCTTTCGGCCGTACTTTTCGTTGAAATAGTGGGTATAGGCCTGTCGCTTGATCTGGATGAACTCTCCCGGGCACTCCGTTTCGTAGCAACCGTGGTGATGGTTGGGAATATCGTTCTCCGCCAGGCAGCGGCTGCCCGTCTTCTTCAACGCAGAACATAAGCCATTGAAAGATCGGTTCATATCTTCCAGATTCCGATACATCACCTCTTTATGGGAGGTATAACATAGATGATAAGTCTTCAACATGATTCATAGGTTTGTTTGTTCGATTCTATTTGACCTGCTCGCCTTCTTGGCCCCTGTACGCTGCTTCTGTGTACACGCATACTCGTTGTATTAATTGATTTCCTGTACACTGCAAACGATAATGGCGGCATTTTCCAGGAAATCCAGTTACAGCGTACACGGAAACCGCCCCTGAAAGGAGTTCTTTTGTACACAGAAGCAGCGTACAAGACAGTTTGTCCTCAAGGAGGCAACGACACCTCCAGCAGGACGGGCAGATGGTCGGAGACGCCGCCGGTGTGGCGGGGGCCGGTGTAGGTGCGAAGGGGTTTCTCGCCGGAATGGACGGTGTCGCGCGTGAGCAGGAAGGGGATTCGGAGAATCCGCATCCGGGCACGGGCCGATGGGGCCCCAACCGTGTCCTCTTGTCGACCAGTCACTTCCAACGAAGAATCCGAGGCCGGCGCGGACATTGGCGCGTCCAAAAGGGCCGGGGACACATAGATATGGTCGATGAGGTCCCATTTGCCGTCGTACTTGATGGTGCCGAGGCCGCGGCGGAAAAGGTCCATGTGCATGGGCGCCAGCGCAGGTTCCAGGAGCCGGAAGACGGGATTGTCGGGCGTATCGTTGAAGTCTCCCCCGGCGATGATCCGGTCGATGCCGATAGCGGCGAGCGAGTCCGCCAGGAACCGGAGCCGCTCGACGGCAATCCGCCGCCTCGGCTCCGACTCCGCCGCCCCGCCGTACTTGGACGGGTGGTGGTTCACCAGCACGGCGAAAGCGCCGTCATTCCCGGCTTGACCGGGAATCTCTTGGAAGCTGGGGATAGATGCCCGATCGGGGTCGGGCATGACGAAAGAGGGTGGGTCGGGCATGACGGAAGAGGCCGGGGAGGAAAGGACGGGGGATACGGCTCGTCGGAATACGCACAGCAGGATGTCCCGGGTGGCCATGACCGTGTCCGCGGCAAAGAGGTGGCAGGGTTTGGAGTCAATGAGTTCAAACCGGGAGGTGCGATAGAGGAGGGCGACGTCGATGCCGCGGTGATCGGGGGAGTCGTAGTGGACATACTTATAGTCCAGTTTACGGAGCGCGGTCTTCTGGAGCACCTGCCGCAGCACAAAGGCGTTCTCCACCTCCTCCAGACCTATGATATCGGGCAGCCGTCCCGTCTCCGCCTCCACCCAGAACAGCGCTTTCGCAAAGGCGTTCGCCTTCGCCTGGAACCGCTTCCAGGTCCAGTGCCGCTCCCCCGCCGCCGAAAACTCGACGTCCGACACCGTCGTGGAATCATTCCGCCAGTCGAAGAAGTTCTCCACGTTCCAGAACATCACCTGGAGCGTATCCGCACTCGGGGCAACGAAAAGCCACAATAATAACAGCGTTCTCATGCGCCCAAGTTAGGGGGCGGCGACGGAACGCAGGGCAAGAAATATAAAAATGTGGCGAAATGTTTTTTGTTGTTCCAATAAAACAACAAAAAAGCCCCCCATGCGAAGCGCAAGGGGAGCGTGAATAAAGGTTTAGGTTGGTAGATTTCTCGACTTCGCTACGCTCCGCTCGAAATGACAAGAGAAAGAGCGCTCGAAATGACAACGTCCCTACACGTTGAACAGGAAGTGCATGATGTCGCCGTCCTGGACGACATAGTCCTTGCCTTCGATGCCCATCTTGCCGGCGGCGCGGACGGCGGCTTCGGTCTTGTAATGGACGAAGTCGTCGTACTTGATGACCTCGGCGCGGATGAAGCCGCGCTCGAAGTCGGTGTGGATGACACCGGCGGCCTTGGGAGCCTTGTCGCCCACGCGGATGGTCCAGGCGCGGCACTCGTCGGCGCCGGCCGTGAAGAAGGTCTGGAGACCCAGGAGGCGGTAGGCGCCCTGGATGAGCCGGACGACGCCCGACTCGGACAGGCCCATCTCCTCGAGGAACATCTGCCGGTCCTCGTACTCCTCGATCTCGGCGATCTCGGACTCGGTCTTGGCGGCGATCACGAGGATTTCCGCGTGCTCGTCGGCGACGGCGGCGCGTACGGCGTCGACATAAGCGTTGCCCGTGGCGGCGGAGGCCTCGTCCACGTTGCACACGTACATCACCGGCTTGTTCGTCAGGAGGTAAAGGTCGCGCGCCATCTGCTCTTCCTCGGGATTCTCGGGAACGACCACACGGCAGGATTTGCCCTGCAGAAGCACCTCGCGGTAGCGCTGGAGCAGCGAAAGAAGTTTCTTCGCCTCCTTGTCACCGCCCGTCGTGGCCTGCTTCTCGACCTTCTTGATGCGGTTTTCCACCGTTTCGAGGTCCTTGATCTGCAGTTCCATGTCCACGACTTCCTTGTCGCGGACCGGATCCACGGAACCGTCGACATGGACGATGTTGCCGTCGTCGAAGCAGCGGAGGACGTGCAGGATGGCGTCGGTCTCGCGGATGTTGGCGAGGAACTGGTTGCCGAGGCCCTCTCCCTTGGAGGCGCCCTTCACCAGACCGGCGATGTCCACGATCTCCACCGTGGCGGGAATCGTGCGCTTGGGCTGGCAGATCTCGGTCAGGACTTCCAGGCGCTTGTCCGGCACGTTGGTGGAACCCACGTTGGGCTCGATGGTGCAGAACGGGAAATTGGCGCTCTGGGCCTTGCCCGAGCTCACGCAGTTAAACAAAGTGGACTTCCCGACATTGGGAAGTCCAACTATTCCACATTTCAAAGCCATAGTCTACTAGAAGAAACGAGCGCGGTTGTCCTTGACGTCGGCATCCTGCATCATCACGGGGACGATCATCTGGGTGGTGTAGCTCAGGATCTGCGCGTTGGCGTTCTTGGCGTCGCTCTCGGTGTAGAAGGAACCGGTCTCGCGGCCGTCCACCTTGAACACATAGACACCGTAGGAACCGGCGACCGGACCGCAGATCTTGCCTTCCGGAGCGGCGGCGATGGCGCCGACGAACTTCGGATCCAGGCTGCGGGCGGACATCGACGCGAAGGCGACGTCGCTCTGCGTGGACACGGTGGTGCCCAGCTTCTCGGCGATGGCCTCGAGGTCGGTCATGCCGGCGATCTGCTCGGCGACCTCGCCCTGACGCTTCTCGGCGTACTTGTCGGCGTAGAGCTGGTTCTTGATCTGGTCGGCCACCTCATTCACCGGGGCGATACCCTCCTTGTGGGCGCCGGTGACGGCCACCACGAAGAAGTAGTTGTTGTCCACGGTGATGATGTTGGACACCTTGCCGGGCTTGTTGTCGAAGGCCCAGCGGGTGACTTCCTTGGCATGGCCGATGGCGCCGTAGGTATCGGTGCCCTCGTTGATGGTCAGGCTGTGGGAGTAGGTGCCGATGGAGTCGCAGGCGGCGCGGTAGTTCGCGTACTTGCCGGCGGCGAGGGTGGCGACGCGGTTGGCGTCGTTGTAGTACTTGTTGAAGGTCTCCTTGCTGGCCAGGGCCTCCTTCTCGAAGAGGGCGACCTGCTTGAAGAGTTCCGGAGCGGAAGCCTCGGTCACCTCCACGATGTGGGTGGCCATGTTGGACTGGAGGAGGAACGGCTCGCCCACCTTGTGCTTGAAGATGTCGCTGAAGCCGGTCGGCAGGTAGGAGACGGTCGCCTGGGAGATCTCGCCGATCTTGCCGAACTCACCGTCGGCCTGGGAACCACGGTCCAGGGAGAACTCGGTGGCGAGGGCGGTGAAGTCCGCACCCTTCTTGAGCTCGGCCAGGAGGCTGTCGGCCAGGTGCTGGCCGTCCTCGTTGGACTGGAACATCATGTGGCGGATGGTCACCGTCGACGGCATCATCGCGGTATCCATGATGCGGGCGGCATAGAAGGTGTTGTTCGCGGTATAGACCGGGGACGTGCCTTCGTTGTTCTCGGAAACGAAGGTGTCGATGTCGGCGTTGACGCTGCGGAGGTCGCCGGCCTTGTACCACTGGTCGCTCCACTGGGTGTCGGAGTTGCGCTGCAGGAAGGAACGGACATTGTCGGTCGTGGCGAAATCGTCATAGAGCTTCACGAAGTCGTTGTTCGCAGCGTCGATGTCGGCCTGGGAAGGAACCACCTGGAACACGGCATACTCGATGTCGCGGGTGGCCACCGTCTTGAAGAAATCCTTGTGGTTGTCATAGAAGTCCTTGATCTCCTTGTCGCTCACCACGACCGTGCTGTCGGTGGCGAAGGAGAAAGGAACCATCACGAACTGGACGTCGGCGGTGGTGTTGTTGTCGGCGATGCTCTTGCTCACCTGCAGGGCGTTCTCCACGTTGGTGTTCGCGAACAGCGCGTTGTACTTGTTGTAGAACTGGTTCGTGACAATCGACTCCTGAAGGTAGGCCCAGATGGCCTTGGCGTTCTCGTCACCATCCTCCACGTTCTGGAGGAAGTTCACGAGCCGGTCATTGGAGAAGGCGCCGTTCTCGTCCACGAACAGGGAGGCGATGACCGGGGAGATGTTCTCACCGTTGGTCAGGTCCATGATCTCGTCCTTGCCCACGTTGATGCCGGCGGCCTTGCAGTTCTTGATGAACAGGTTCTCGTCCACGAGGCGCTGCCAGACCGCGTCGCGGATCTGCTTCTGCTGCTCCTCGCTGGAGGAGGTGTTGCCGGACAGCAACTCGCTGATGCGGGAATAACGGTCAACCTCCGTCTGGAAATCGGTATAACTGACGGATTTGCCACCGATCTTGCCCACGTCGTACTTGGAGGAGACGGACTGGACCGTCTGGATGATCTGGCTCGGATCGATGATGAAGAGTAAGAGCGGGAGGGCGACCAGAATGGAAAGGACGATGCCCCAACCGCGGAGTTTCTCTAAAACTGCCATTTTATCGTTACTTTTTTAAAATTTTCGTCAATTTTCAGTCAAGGGCGCAAATTTAGTCATTTTCTTTCAATTTACCACTATTTTTTCGCACAACAGGCTTTTTTAGGCCACCTTTGGGCGGAAAAGGACCGATAAAATTGACGGAATCCAAGACAACCTTGGTGGAATCCTGCTCGACGACGCCGTAACTGTTGAACGGACGCTGGATGATGGCGTTGCGGGCCATGTCGTCGGACCGCATCCCGAAACCCTGCATAAAACCGGCCGGAGAGTACATCTTGATGTAGCAGTCCGTCCAGATTTCCTTGGCTTTCTGGTCCCAGTAGATGGTGTCCGTCTCCATCGTCTCCTGGTTCATGATGTTCCGGATGACCACGCTGCCGAAGGCCGACCACTTGTCCTCCCCTTCCTTCTTCCGGGTGTCGTGGCGGGCTTTCTGCGACTTGATGGTGGTTTCCAGGGATCCGTCCTCGGCATAGCCGTACACGGAAAGGCCATTCGGGAACAATTCATAGGAGAGGGTGTCGTGGTCATAGACCTCCATCACGGGCGCTTCCACGCGCATCCGCAGCTTCCCGTTCTCCGTCTGGACGAAGAACATGCTGTCCACTACCTGGAGCGGGGTCTGGGACAAGTCCAGCTTCTCCGCCTCGGACAGGTTTCCCTTGCACGAAAATACGACGAAAGCAACCGCCAGCGCGGTTGCCATCGTCGTAAGTATGCGGTGCAGTCTCACAGAATCTTATCTGGTACGGACCGTGGTGGTGGTGGTCATACCACTGCAGGAGACCGTATAGATCTGGCCCTTGCCCAGGTCGTACATGAAGATTTCGCTGGCCTCCGGATAGTAGATGCTCACCTTGCCGATGGCGGCGCGGGCGTCGTCCGCGAGAGTGGCGTCAGCGGCCTGGGCCTTCTGGTAGTAGTCCGTGGCGGCCCAGTAGCGGGCGTACTTGTCCACGTCGCCACCGCAGCTGGCGGAAGCCCAGAGGTTGCCCATGATCATATAGGCCTTGCCGGCATAGCCGTTGTCCAGACGGACCGCCTTGCCGGCGGCGTCGAAGGCGCGGCCACGCATGTTGTTCGCGTAGCAGAAGCGGGCGAGCTCGTACAGGTACTGGGCGTCGGTGGCCTCGTCGGACTCCTCGTAGTCGATAGCCTCTTCCAGATAGCGGCAGGCGTCGGCGACATTGCCGCGGGCGGCGTTCAGCTTGTAGAGGCCAAAGGCGCTGCGGTAGGACGGATCGTTCTTGTGCATCTGGGTGACGGCCTTGAAGTAGAGGTCGTTGTTGGCGCAGTCCTCGGCGCTGTTCATCAGCTTCACGATGTTCGTGACGACGGCCATGTTGGTCGGATCGGCCTCGAAGCGCGGGGTGAAGATGGCGATGAGGTTGTCGCAGGAAGCGACCTTGCTGTCGGCGAACACGCTCTCGATGGTGGCCTTGGTCTTGAGGTTGTCCTCCGCCTCGGCGTCGCTCTTCGCGGTGGCGCCGGAGATGGCCTCGGTGACGGTGTCGTACATGTTGATCACGTCATCGGCCTGGAGTTTGCCGTCGCGGTACAGGTTGATCGCCGCCTGGAGGTTGTTCACCAGCAGGCCGCCCTTCGTCTCGCTGCCCAGTTCCTTGATGATGGCCGTGAGGTTGTCATACAGATACTGGGAGTCGTCGGAGCGGAAGTTGATCATGTACTGGCCCTTGTTGTTCAGGATGGTCGCCTTCTGGTCCACGCCCTTCGCGGTGCGCGGATAGAACTCGAGGCGCTGGTCCTGGAGGGTGAGGAGGCTGTCCACCTGCGCGCTGAACAGAGCCGGATTCTTGCGGTTCTTGTTGATTTCGCGGTTCAGGAGGGTGGAACCGTGCACGAACAGGTTCTGGGACGCGGTAGCCGGGCAGATGGCGTACGCTTTGCGCCAGTTCGGAAGCGCGGAATCGTAGTTCTTCTGCTTGTAGTACTCCTGATAGTAAGAGAGGTACTTGATGCACTCAGCGCTGTCCGCACCATACTTTCCCTGGGCAGACGCGTTCTGGCCGATGAAGGCTGCCATCGCGGCCAGGAAGATGAAGGTCAATCTTTTCATATCGCGTTAGAATTTTGTATTTCAAGTTGTTACTGGTACTGCGGCTTCCGGAACCAGATGTCGAAAATGTTGAACCCGACGTGGAATCCGAGGTAATCTTCCTTCACGAAACCCGTTCCGAAACCCCTTTGACCGAGGTCTATGGCAAAAGTGATGCCATTGTAGCCCTGAAAAACAGGAAGCGTCATTCCGAGGGTGATGCCGGCCGACAGGATATTCTTCCCGTCCACCCGGTAATAGGACTGGTCGAAGTAACCGCCCACACGGTAGGTGCAGCGACGCAGGAAGTAGCGGATGTCGTTCCGGTTCGGGGTGATCTCGAAGCCCGCCTTGACCGACTGCGACACGTCCGTCGAGAACGCGTGGACACCGTTGTTGCGGAATCCGCGCACCTGGTCGAAGTTGCTTCCCTTCCAGTTGCCCCGGAGGTAGTCCACCTCGACGGACCATTTGTCGCCCTGGGTGAAGCCGAGGCCGAAGCCCAGTTCGTCGCCCAACGAGATGTTGTCCTTTTTCAGCTCGTGGTCGCCGAGGTCCAGTTCTGCCACGTTGCTGTATTCGACGGCGTGGCCGGTCACGCGGGCCTTGAGGCGGTAGGTGGCGCCGAAGGTGAGTTTGCCGGTGCCGACGGGCTGCTCATACTGGAGACCGAACTTGGCGGTATGGGCACGCACCTGCAGGGTGTCGCCGAGGGTCTGGCTCCGGTAGCTCGCGTCGGTGAACTGGCTCATCGAGTACTTCGAGATGGTGCCGAAGAACAGGTTGTACTGGGCGCCGACGGACAGGCGGTTCCAGAGGGTCGCCGACGCGCCGGCGAAGAACTGGTTCAGGCCGCCGTCGCCATAGGCGCCATACGCGCGGTTGCCGGTATAGCCGATGCTCTGGTCGCCGGAAGTGATCTTGTCCACATAGGACATCGAGAAACCCGTGTCGCTGAAGGGCTGGACGCCCACCATGAACGCCGTGCGGCGCCACATCGGGAAGGAAATCACGAAGTCGTTGATGTTGAACAGGGTCTTGGTGCTCTTGAGGTCGCCCTCGCTGAACACGGAAAACTTGCCGGAAAGGCCGAAATCCGCCATGAAGGACAGGGAGTCGCGGGCCGTGGCCGAGGCCGGATTCATCGAGTTCACGAACCGCTTGTTGCGCGTGGCGATACCCACGCCGCCCATCGAGGCGTTGAAAGCGGTTCCGGCGGCGTGGAGGTCTCCGACGCCATATACGGAATAGGGAGAAAAGCCGTTGTACGTGCCGTTCTGCGCAGAGAGCGGCATCGCAGCCATCAGCAAGGCCGCAACGGCGATCCAGATCCTATCGGTCATTCTTCTTGACATATTCGTCAGCCATTAAAGCCAACCCCATCAAAACGAGGTTACAAATTACAAAGATGGAACTTTTCATCCGTTTTGCAAAATAATTCGCATCGCCGCCGGTAAACACGACGACATTCTCCGGATGCAGCGCCAGGTATCCCTCTATTTCAAATTGTATGCCCGAAACGACTCCGCTTTCGATGGAGGCCTGTTCCGACTGGCCCACCAGGGCGCAGGTTTCGGGGGTGTTCACCAGCGGCAGGGCGCGGGAATACCGGTTGAGCGCCTTGAACCGCGTACGGCAGCCGAGGGAGATGTTGCCGCCCGTATACAGGCCGTCCCGGTCGAGGAAATCGACGGTCAAGGTGGTGCCGAAATCCACGAGGGTGCAGCCCATCCCGCGGAACAGGTACCGCGCCGCGAGGACGGAGGCCGCCCGGTCATAGGACAGATAGACAGGAAGTCCGTGACTCAGAAGCAGTTCCTTATGCTCCTTGTCCAGCAGAAGCAGATGCCCGCACTCGCCGGAAAGGTTCTTGCATTCCTCCTCGGTCAGGACGTAGACGGAGGAAACGACGAGCACGGCCGGCTTCTCCCGGCGGGTGAGCGAGAGGGTGAAGTCCATCCATTTCTCGCCCTGGTACCGGAAGGTCTTTCCGAGGGTCATCCCGTCGGACCAGGCCGCTTTCAAGGCGGTGTTTCCTATTTCTACGAGCAGATTGGCCATAGACTGCAAAAATAGTCATTTTCAGCGGTTATTGCAACCGCCGGAGCACCTTGAGGGCCGTTTCCAGGGAGTTGACGCCCCGGGAGACGGTGCGCAGTTTGCCCTTGTCCTGATTGATCTTGAAATGGACCGGATTGTCATTGACCTTGCCGATGACCCGCTCGAACTGCTTGGACTGGTAGTAGCCGGACATCGGGTTGGATACGAAGAACATAATCTGCATTCCGTTCTTGACGATGATCTTCTCAAAGCCGCACCGGGCGCCGAGATTGCGGATCTTCACCACATCCAGGAGATTCTTCACCTGCGGCGGCATCGGCCCGAAACGGTCCTCCAGCTGGCGGCCCAGCCGGTCGATCTCCCGATCGTCCTGAAGGCTGTCCAACTGCTTGTAAATCCGGATTTTCTCCGCGGTTACATCGATGTAATCGTCCGGGATGAGCGCCGGCTGATCGGTTTCCACGGTGCAGTCCTCGACGAAGGTTTCCCGGGACTGCTTGGTGGTGATGCCCGTTTCCACACCCAACTCCTCCATCGCCTCGGACAGGATCTGCTGATAGGTTTCAAAGCCCATATCGGTAATGAAACCGCTCTGTTCCGCGCCCAGCAGGTTGCCGGCGCCACGGATGTCCAGGTCCTGCATCGCGATGTTGAAGCCGCTGCCCAGGTCGGAGAACTCCTCGATGGCCTTGAGCCGCCTGCGGGCGTCCTCCGTGATGGAAACGAGCGGCGGAACAATCAGATAGCAGAAAGCTTTCCGGTTGGACCGGCCCACGCGACCGCGCAACTGGTGTAGGTCGGAAAGGCCGATGTTCTGCGCCTGGTTGACGAGGATCGTGTTGGCGTTCGGAATGTCCAGGCCGTTCTCGATGATGGTCGTGCACAAGAGCATGTCGTAGTCGCCCCGCATGAAATCCAGCATCTTGTTTTCCAGCTCCTTCGCTTCCATCTGCCCGTGCGCGACGCAGATTTTCATATCCGGAACGAGCCGGTGCAGGATGTCGTGGATGGCCGGAAGTTCTTCCACCTTGTTGTGCAGGAAGAAAATCTGGCCGCCCCGGTTGAGTTCGTAATTGATGATGCTCTTGATTTCCTGCTCATCAAACAGAATAATTTCTGTTTGGATGGGAATCCGGTTCGGCGGCGGAGTACTTATTATACTGAGGTCGCGCGCGCCCAGGAGGGAGAACTGGAGGGTTCTCGGTATCGGAGTGGCCGTCAAGGTCAGGGTGTCGACGGACGCCTTCAGATGCCGGAGCCTCTCCTTCGCCGCCACGCCGAACTTCTGTTCCTCGTCGATGACCAGGAGACCCAGGTCCTTGAACTCGAATCCGGCGCCCAGCACCTTGTGAGTGCCAATCAGAATGTCGATTCTTCCCTCTTTCAGGCGCTTCTTGATGTCGGTGATTTCCTTCGCCGTCCGCAGGCGGCTCACATAATCGACCGTGCAGGGGAGTCCTTTGAGGCGGGACTTGAAGGTTTCAAAGTGCTGAAGGGCAAGGATGGTCGTCGGCACCAGGACGGCCACCTGCTTGGAGTCGCAGACAGCCTTGAAGGCGGCGCGGATGGCCACTTCCGTCTTGCCGAAGCCCACGTCGCCGCAGACGAGGCGATCCATCGGGCAGTTGTCCTCCATATCCTCCTTGACCGCTTTCGTCGCCCTTTCCTGGTCGGGGGTGTCCTCGTACATGAAGGAGGATTCAAGTTCTTCCTGAAGGTAGTTGTCGGCCGAGAAGGCGAAGCCCTTCGAGGCCCGGCGCTTCGCATAGAGCTGGATGAGTTCCTTGGCGATGTCCTTCACACGGGACTTTGCCGAAGTCTTCATCGTGGTCCAGGCCTTGGAGCCGAGCTTGTTGATCCGGGGCATTTCCCCTTCCTTGGACCGGAAGCGGGAAATCTTGTGCAGAGAATGGACGGAAACGAACACGACGTCGTTGTCCCGGTACATCAGTTTCACGACCTCGTGGACCCGACCCTTGTCGTCGGTCATTTTCACGAGACCGCCGAAGACGCCCACGCCGTGGTCGATATGGACGATGTAGTCGCCCAGGTTGAAGGAACTGAGGTCGTTCAGGGTGAGTTGCTCCGACTTTTCCACCGTCCTTCTCAGGCGGACACGGTGGAAGCGGTCGAAGATTTCGTGGTCGGAATAGCAGCAGATGCGGTCCTCGTTGTCGATGAACCCTGCATGGATGTTCTTTCCTTTGACAAAATCCGGCAGGAGCGCGTGCTCGTCCTGCAGCATAATGGACCGGAGCCGCTCCAGCTGGGATTCTTTCTCGCCGTAGATATAGACCTTATAATTGTTTTCCAGCCGAGTGCGGATGTCGGAAAGCAGGAGTTCGAAGTTCTTGTTGAACACCGGCTGCGGCGCAATGGAGAAAGCGACGCTGTCCATTCCCTGATTTTGGAGCGGGATTTCCAGAAACACGTGCCGGAAAGCGGTCAATTCCGGGAAGAACGGCTGGTCCTTGTACATATCGGACGAATCCAGCCAGACCACCGCATCCTCTTTCAGGAGCGTCAAGAGGCTCACGCCCCCCTCTCCTTGGCCGCCGGCGACGATGTCCGGATAGATTTCGGCCTTGTCCATCTGGTCGATGGAAAGCTGCGTGTTGCAGTCGAAGGTATGGATCTTTTCGACCTCGTTTCCGAAGAATGTGAGCCGGTAGGGATGATCCAGGGAATAGGAAAATATGTCGATGACGGCACCGCGGATGGCATACTGTCCCGGGGCCGATACGAAGTCCACGCGCTCGAATCCCAACTGCACCAGCGTCTCGCGCAAGGTGTCATAGGGTATTTCCTGACCCACATTGATTGTCAGGAGCGCTCCGGTTATCTTTTCCTGCTCGGGAACCGGTTCCTCAAGGGCTGCAGGATAGGTGACGATGAACAAAGGCCCCTCGCCCGGATCCATCATCTTGCCGATGGCGGCCGTGCGCTGGACGCCGAGAGAGGATTTGTAATTGCTTCTCTCGACGGCGCCACCACTGTCAGGAAGGAAAAAGACGCAATCTCCTTCCACTAAATTATACAGGTCCGCACTGCAATACTCCGCCGCTTCCCGGGTGGGAAGGACGATGAGATGGGTTCCTTTTTCGGCAATCTGGGAGATAACGAACCAACGGGCAGACAGAAACAGCCCGCTGCAGAATGTCTCCCGACTGGAATTCATCCTGCGGCGGAGCAAGGCTGTCGATGTTTGACTTATCAACATTCCGCTCAAATAGGCTGTTGAAAAGCTGTTGATAACCCTGTTGATGGAATGGTGGATAACTCGGGCGGAATTTTTCCCTTTACTTTTCCACAAGTTTCCCACGGGGAAAGACCAGGGTTTTCAACAGTTTTCAAAGCACTCAATCAAATGATATACAATTGTTTCCGTATAGTTATCAACAAATTGACAGGAACAATAATACCATTCAATTTAAAGATAAAAATAACTATATTTGTAGCTGAAACTGACCCGACCGACGCCATGAGCGAATTCGACCCGCGCAGCACAACCGACCGCAAAGATAGTGAATTGGACGGAATTATCCGCCCCCAGCAGCTGGATGATTTCACCGGACAGAAGGAAATCGTCTCGAACCTGGAAATCTATATCAAAGCCGCCAAGATGCGCGGCGAAGCCCTGGACCACACGCTTTTCCACGGCCCTCCGGGCCTGGGAAAGACCACCCTCGCGCACATCATCGCGAACGAGATGGGGGTCAATATGAAGGTGACGAGCGGCCCGGTGCTGGACAAGCCCGGCGACCTGGCCGGCCTCCTGACTTCCCTGGAAAAGGGCGACGTCCTCTTCATCGACGAAATCCATCGGCTTTCCCCCGAGGTGGAGGAATATCTATATTCCGCGATGGAGGACTATGTCATCGACATCATGATCGACAAGGGCCCTGGCGCGCGGAGCGTCCGCATTTCGTTGAATCCTTTCACGCTGATCGGCGCGACGACGCGCAGCGGCCTCCTGACCGCTCCCTTACGGGACCGGTTCGGTATCAACTGCGCGCTGGAATACTATGATACCGAGGACCTTCGGAAGATCGTCATCCGCAGCGCGACCATCCTGAACATCGAGATCGACAACGACGCGGCGCTGGAGATCGCGCTCCGCAGCCGCGGCACGGCGCGCATCGCCAACGCGCTGCTCAAGCGCGTCCGCGACTTCGCGCAGGTGCTCGGCGACGGCCGCATCGACGTGGACATCGCCCGCTTCGCCCTGAACAAGCTCAAGATCGACAAGCGCGGTCTCGATTCCATCGACCACAAGATTCTCCGCACCCTCATCACCACCTTCAAAGGCGGTCCCGTGGGTGTGGGCACGCTCGCGACCTCCATCTCCGAGGACGCCGGCACCCTGGAGGAAGTCTACGAACCCTTCCTGATCAAGGAAGGCTTCCTCATCCGCACCCAGCGCGGCCGCGTCGCCACCGACCTCGCCTACCAGCACCTGGGCATGGAAGCCAGCCTCCCCCAGCGGAAATACAACCCCGACGACAACGGAACTTTGTTTTGAAATAGATTTCTCGACTCCGCTGCGCTCCGCTCGAAATGACAGTGATGTAACTTGTCATTTCGACCAAGCGAAGCGCGTGGAGAAATCTTCTAATTCGTTATTGATATGAAAAAGACTGTCATTACTCTTCTTCTTTTGCTGGCGGCCGTGCCGGCGCTGGCGTGCACGTCGGTGATCATCAGCGGGAAGGTGAGGGCCGACGGGAGGCCGGTGATGATGAAGCATCGGGATACGAGCCACGAGACGAATGATATCCAATGGTTCCAGGGCGAGAAGTACGCGTTCATCGGCCTGGTCAATACGGACGTGCCTTTCGACAAGGAGGTCTGGGCCGGGACGAACAGCGCCGGGTTCAGCATCATGAATACGGCGACGTACGACCTCAAGGAGGACGATGTGCCGCCCGAGCAGATGGACCGGGAAGGGTATCTGATGTACCGGGCGCTGGAAATCTGCGCGACGGTGGCGGATTTCGAGCATTTCATCGACACGCTGTCCAAGCCGATGGGGGTGGAAGCCAATTTCGGCGTGATCGACGCCCAAGGCGGCGCGGTCTACTATGAGATGGACAACTGGAGGATCCGCGCCAGGTATGATGTGAACGAGGAACCGACTGGTTATCGGGTGGTTACGAACTTCACTTGGCAGGGCCGGGAAGCGGACCGCAAGGGCGTGGACCGCTATGAGAAGGCCTGCAGCCTACTCGCCGAAACCTGCATTCCCATCTCCGAATGGGACCACGACTTCCTGATCAACAAGATCTCCCGCAGCGGCGCGCCGATCCTTCGCAAGATCACCACCGCTTCCGTCGTTTTCGAGAACGGCGTCATGTGGGCCTCCCTGGGACAGCCGGACAAGAACCCGTATAAAGCGTATACGGTAACAGGGATGCAACCATAGGCAGATTTCTCGACTCCGCTGTGCTCCGCTCGAAATGACAAGTAAAAGATTTCTCGACTCCGCTCGAAATGACAGTGATGTAACTTGTCATTTCGACCAAGCGAAGCGCGTGGAGAAATCTAAAAATCCGTAATAGTCCTAAGATTTTTTGTGAAAGTCCTGATTTTTGCGTAAAATTGCAAGAATTCTGAAATTATAATTTCTCATTTATAACTTATATGGCTGATACTAAACTTATCTCCAAGATTCCGGAAGGGCCGCTCGCCGAGAAATGGTCGAAGCGCAAGGCCGAAATCCGGATCGTCTCTCCGAACAACAAGCGGAAACTCGAGGTGATCGTCGTCGGTACGGGCCTCGGCGGAGCGTCCGCAGCCGCCTCCCTGGGCGAGCTCGGATACAACGTCAAGATTTTCTGCATCTCCGACTCTCCGCGCCGCGCGCACTCCATCGCCGCGCAGGGCGGTATCAACGCCGCGAAGAACTACCAGAACGACAACGACTCCATCTACCGGCTGTTCTACGACACCATCAAGGGCGGTGACTACCGTTCCCGGGAGGCCAACGTGTACCGCCTGGCGGAGGTAAGTGCGGCCATCATCGACCAGTGCGTCGCGCAGGGCGTACCTTTCGCCCGCGAGTACGGCGGATATCTGGCGAACCGCTCCTTCGGCGGTGTCCAGGTGAGCCGTACCTTCTACGCCCGCGGACAAACCGGTCAGCAGCTGCTCCTCGGCGCTTATGCGGCCCTGAACAAGGAAATCGCCGCCGGCTCCGTGAAGAGCTATCCGCGCCACGAGATGCTGGACCTCGTCATCATCAACGGCG
>CAMVPS010000005.1:0-84013 GCA_947169405.1 uncultured Bacteroidales bacterium | reverse complement strand
AGCGGATGATCTCGCCGTTGTTGGACGGGGTCAGGCCCACGTTGGCGTCCAGGATGGCCTTCTCGATCTTGGAAATCATATTGCGCTCCCACGGCTGGATGGCGATGGTCTTCGCATCCGGGGTCGTGATGGAAGCGACCTGGTTCAGCGGCGTAGCCGTCCCGTAATAGTCCACCGTCACACCGTTGAAGATGGCCGGGGTAGCCTTGCCTACGCGGTAGTTCTTGAGGTCTTCCTCCAGGAAGTCCACCGCATCCTGCATCTTGACGCCCGCGGCGTCCACAATTTCTTTCGCTCTCGGTAACATAGTTCTTGTGTTTTGCTTAATCGTACAAATATAATGAAAAACGGCAAAAACCGTTACGGTTTCCGCCGTTTTTCTCACAAATCGTGCCGCAGGATTACTTGTTCAGCGCATCGGCGCTGCCGATGAACTTCGCGAGGTCTTCCTCTGAGACGTGGTAGTTCTGCATCTCGCCGGAGAAGTACTGGTCGTAGGCCGCCATATCCACGAAGCCGTGGCCGGAGAGGTTGAAGAGGATGGTCTTCTGCTCGCCGGTCTCCTTGCACTTGAGGGCCTCCTGGATGGTGGCGGCGATGGCGTGGCAGGACTCCGGGGCGGGGATGATGCCCTCGGTGCGGGCGAACAGGACGCCGGCGCGGAAGGAGTCGAGCTGCTCGATGTCGACCGCCTCCATGTAGCCGTCCTTCATCAGCTGGGAGAGGATGACGCCGGCGCCATGGTAGCGCAGGCCGCCGGCGTGGATGGACGCGGGCTTGAAGGTGTGGCCGAGGGTGAACATCGGCAGGAGCGGGGTCATGCCGGCCTCGTCGCCGAAGTCATACTCGAACTTGCCCTTGGTGAGCTTCGGGCAGGAATAGGGCTCCGCGGCGATGAAGCGGGTCTTCTTGCCCTCCAGGATGTTGTGGCGCATGAACGGGAGGGCCAGGCCGCAGAAGTTGGAGCCGCCGCCGAAGCAGGCGATCACGATGTCGGGATACTCGCCGGTCATCGCCATCTGCTTCTCGGCCTCCTGGCCGATGATGGTCTGGTGCAGGCACACGTGGTTCAGCACGGAACCCAGGGCGTACTTGCAGTTCGGGGTGCTCATCGCCAGCTCAATGGCCTCGGAGATGGCGCAGCCCAGGGAGCCGCGGTCGTTCGGATTGACGGTCAGGATGTCCTTGCCGGCGCGGGTGGACATGGACGGGGACGGGGTGACGGCCGCGCCGAAGGTCTGCATGATCGAGCGGCGGAAGGGCTTCTGCTCATAGCTCACCTTGACCATATAGACGGCGCAGTCGATGCCGAACTTCTTGGTCGCGTAGGAGAGCGCGCCGCCCCACTGGCCGGCGCCGGTCTCGGTGGTGAGGTTCGTGACGCCCTGCTCCTTGGCGTAGTAGGCCTGGGCGATGGCGGAGTTCAGCTTGTGGCTGCCGGCCGGGGACACGGACTCGTTCTTGAAGTAGATGTGGGCCGGGGTGCCGAGGGCCTCCTCCAGCTCATAGGCGCGCACGAGCGGGGTGCAGCGGTAGGCGGCGTACTGCTCGCGGACCGGCTCCGGGATGGGGATCCATTCGTCCGTCTGGTTGAGCTCCTGGTCGGCGCAGGCCTTGCAGAAGATCGGATACAGGTCCTCGGGCTTCAGCGGCTGCTTGGTGGCCGGGTGCAGGAACGGCAGCGGCTTGTTGGGCATGATTGCCTGGATGTTGAAGTAATGGGTCGGGATTTCGCTCTCCGGGAGCAGGTACTTTTTCTGTCTCATGGTGTCTGTGTTTTATTTGGTTTATGATTTTGGCATGAAAAAAGGCACGCTGTAAGTCAGCGTGCCTTCTATGGATTTGGTCTACCTATGGCGATGCGACTTACAGCTTGGAACTGCAAGTGCGCCACCAGAAGTTATTGACCATCATTGTTCTCATCTCGTTGCAAAGATGTAGAGAAAAAATTTAAAAAGCAAATTATTTTTTAAAATTTTGCAAGAAGGGGCGCCGTCCACTCGTGGGAGGCCGTGACGAAGTTGGCCTCGACATAGGCGTTGACCGCGGTGCAGACGAACAGGAGGACGATGGCAGCGGCGACGATGATGCCGATGACCTTGAGGCGCTTGAGCCACTTCTTGTTATTCCAGCCGATGGTCTGGAACATCGACCAGAAACCGTGCTCCAGGTGCAGGAACAGGGCGATGAACCACACGATGTACAGGGCCACCATCCACCAGTTCTTGAAGGTCACCATGAGGAGGTAGTACGGGTTCTCCGCTTCGTTGCCCATGAATTCCTGCAGCTGCATCTTGGCCCAGAAATGCGTCAGGTGGAAGCCCAGCAGGCCCAGGACGATGATGCCGAGGATGAACATGTTCTTCGCGGCCCAGCTGTCGTTTTTCGCCTTGGAGGCCACCTCGTAGCGCTTGATGCCGCCCCGCTTGGTGTAGTTCTCGATGGAGAGCCAGATGCCGAAGCCGATATGGATGATGAATCCCAGGGCGAGGATCGGGACCATGATGTCGATGAACGGAGTGCTCATGAAGTCGCAGCCGATCTGGAACCAGCCGTCGCCGGTGGAGAAACGGACCGCATCTCCGGCCACCTTGCCGAAGTTCCCGTTCAGGGAGTCGATCACGGAGAAGAAATTGATGGTGCCGTGCAGGAGCAGGAAGATCACGAGGAAAGCGCCGGAGACGCTCTGGACGAACTTCTTGCCGATGGAGGAGGTTAAGAATCTAGCCATTATAAGTCGGTTGTTTCGTTAGTCTTGCAAGTATGCAAATATACGGTCTTTCTTGCATCTTTCATAATATTTCAATATTTTTGTTTCAAATCCAAACCGAAAGACCATGTACAAGCGAGTCCTTCTCAAACTCAGCGGCGAAAGCCTCGGCGGCCCTGCCGGAAAGGGCCTGGACACGGATAGCCTGTCTGCCTACGCAAAGGAAATCGCGGCCGCCGCGAAGGCCGGCCTCCAGATTGCCATCGTCAACGGCGGCGGCAACATCTTCCGCGGCCTGCAAGGCGTCGGGAAGGGCTTCGACCGCGTGGACGGGGACAAGATGGGCATGCTCGCCACGGTCATCAACTCCCTCGCCCTCTCGATGTTCATCAAGGAAGAAGGCGTTGATGCACAGGTCTTTACGGCCACACCCATGGAGCCCGTCGCGAAGTACTACATGCGGGACGACGCGGTGAAGGTGCTCGAGCGCGGCGGCGTCGCCCTCATCGCCGGCGGCACCGGCAACCCCTTCTTCACCACCGACTCCGGCGCCGCCCTGCGCGCCCTCGAGATCGGCGCGGACGCCCTCCTCAAGGGCACCCGCGTGGACGGCGTCTACACTGCCGACCCGGAAAAGGACCCCACCGCCGTCAAGTACGACGAACTCACCTTCGACGAAGCCATCTCCAAGCACCTCAAAGTGATGGACCAGACCGCCTACGCCCTCTGCTCCGACGGCCATATGCCCATCATCGTCTTCGACATGAACGCCACCGGCAACCTCACCAAACTCATTAAGGGCGAAAAGGTCGGCACCCTCGTACATCCGTAGGGAGCCCAATCCGGCTCCAACCCTCCGAAGCATTTCCTTTCCCCTGCCCCTGGCTCGTCGAATGGAAACTCCTTATTATCAATTATTTACGCAATAATGACTGCGCCAAATAGCGCAGTCAAATTCTTGTAACCATATGGCTATCAACCACATCCATTCGACGGCACTTCTGTGCATGATCTGGGTGCTATTCTCTTGTACGTCGCAATCCCCCACGGAGAACTTCGCCGACGACCTCGACTTCGCCATCCACGAAGTCGAATACAACTACGCGGGTTTTCCTCTGCTGACCGAAGAAGAATTGGCAGAATACGAAGTCATGAAAGCGGCACTTCGGGACAGTGTCGATGCCGGGGTCTATCTGGACTACGAGGCTGTCGGCCACTATTTGGCTTGGTTTCAGAATCCGCATCTGCGTACAAGTTACATTGAGCAAACGACTCTCTGGAAACACGATGTCGATTATTCCTCCCTGTTTTCCTATGCTCCCCGAAAAATGTCTTGCAAAGTCGACGATGAGACCTATCTGATCCGTTTCCCTTCTTGTTCAGGAGACCCTGACGAGCAATGGGTCAGCCAATCCGTCCAAGATTTCCTAGAATCGGATTGCAAGTTCCTGATTCTGGACATTCGAGGAAACGGTGGCGGCAGCGACCACTATTTTGCGCCCTATCTCGAATTATTATACGACACCCCCGCCGAAGTGGAAGGGAGTGATTTCTTTTACACGAAAAAGAATTACAACTTCCTGAAAAAGTATCTCCCCCAGATGAAACGACTCGCTCTTTTCCGGAACAAGCAAAAGGAGCGCGTCATGTGGCCGTTCGTCGATGATACTTTCGTTGTATTACCCTCCGTTTCTGAACGGCCAGTTGCAGCTGCCCTGATTATCGACAACGCTGTAGCGAGTGCCGGAGAACAATTGACCTTGATTCTTCGGGCAATCAGCAAGCGAACCACCATTTACGGTCGCGAAAATACTTACGGATGCCTGGACATCTCGAACTACAGATCTGTCAATCTCCCATATAGCGCCATTACGATCACCATCCCCACGACCGTCTCCCACCGCCTGCCCGACCGCGGCATCGACAAGGAAGGCATCAACCCGGACGTGCGGCTGGACATCCCTTACCCCACCGAACTTACAGACAATGTCGATGAGTGGGTGCTCTGGATTGCGCAGGACCTGAAGAAAAAACAGGCAGCACACGCGCTGTCCGCTGATTCCCCGTTGAATGTAAACAACTGAGCACCAACCATTTGCGTGGCCATGACCGCGCAAACAAGAGCGGTCACATTGTCATAACATCCAGTCAATCAGCCGATTCCATTCGACGGCCACCCTTTTGCTTTTCCGGAGAATCTTTCCGATATTCGTCCCCGAAGGCCCATTCTGCCTTCTGCCTGCGAGATATGAAGCGTCGGAAGTTTTTCAAGGATATCTTGACTCATTGTTACCAGCGGAGCGCCGATGACGGCGTGCTGTTCTATTCCTACAGCGACCATCTGGTTTATTTCACGTCGTATTGCGTCCTGGCCCGAAAGCACAGGATCCAGGTGCTGAGCCTATGTCAGATGCCGGACCATGTCCACGATTCCGTCCGGGCAAAGAGCAAAGCCGACCTGGGGAACTTCAAGCGGGAGGTCAATACGTTCTTTTCGCGCCAATGGAATGGGCGATGCCGCACCATGGGGCATGTCCTGCGGGGCCGCTATGGCTGGGCACAGAAATTCGGAGACAAGAAAGGTCGCACGAACCTGGTCTATGTCGGAAACAACCCCGTGGAACGGAGGCTGGTGGGAAAGGCCGAAGAATACCGGTGGAACTTTCTGGCCTATGCATCGTCCGACCATCCTTTTTCCGAGAAGCTGGTCATCCGGGACGCCCGATGGCCGCTCCAGAAGGCCGTCAAGGAAGTGAAAGCGCATTTCAAGGCCGGGAGGCCCTTGAACTACGCGCAATTAGACCGGCTCTTCAAGCCGTTGACCCGGCAGGAAGGACTGCAACTCACAGACTTTATCGTCACCACCTACAACTGTATCGACTATGAAGCCGCAAACCGGTTCTTTGACACGGGCGAGGATATGATCACTT
This sequence comes from uncultured Bacteroidales bacterium, assembly GCA_947169405.1. Lineage (GTDB taxonomy): Bacteria > Bacteroidota > Bacteroidia > Bacteroidales > UBA932 > Cryptobacteroides. The sequence continues at coordinate 78,373 of CAMVPS010000005.1, read as the reverse complement.
CCATGCATGCGACAACCGGCAGCGAGTATGACATCAACGAAGTGTTCGTGGGCAAAAGCGACGCTCCGTACCGACAGATGACCTCTTTCCTGTTGAAGAGCCACCTCGTGGAAGGCATCCACGACATCATATCCATGACGACGGACGAGAAATTCGATCTATTCCTCCGGCTGAGGCCCCAAACAGATGCTTTGGCTGAGCAAATCGCGCGATTCCTGCACATGCCCCTGGAAAGGGCGTCGAATGGAAACGGTTGACTAATAGGAAATTACGCAAAGATGACCGCCCCGTCTAGCGCAGTCATCTTTACTTAAATCGTTGATAAACAGCCGTTTCCATTCGACGGCCGTGCGGGGAGAGATTCCTTCGTCGGGCAACGCCCTCGTCGGAATGACACTCAGGGACGGGCTCTAGCCCATCCTTAGATCGCCCGGGTCTTGTCGCGGAGCCAGGCGGCGATGTCCGAAGGGAGGCGGGGCGAGAGGGTGCGGTAGACGCGCTCGTTGTAGGCGTTGAGCCAGGCGATTTCGTCCGGGGTCAGGAGGTCGCGGACCAGGACCGAGGTGTCGTAGTGACAGAGGGTCAGGGTTTCAAAGGAATACCAGGTACCGAAGTCGTTCGTTCCGTCCTCGCGCACGAGGACCACGTTCTCGTGCCGCACGCCGTGCATGCCTTCGCGGTAGAGGCCCGGTTCGATGGTGTTGATGATGCCCGGGACATAGGGGTAGGCGTTGAAGTTCTGGCGGAATTCCTGCGGGCCTTCGTGGACATTGAGGAAGAAGCCGATGCCGTGGCCGGTGCCGTGGCCGAAGTTGCGCTTGGTCTGCCAGAGGGGGTTGCGGGCCAGGATGTCCAGGTGGCAGCCGCTGGTGCCCACCGGGAACACGGCCATCGACAGGTCGATGTGCCCTTTCATCACGAGCGTATAGTCCTCCTTCTCCAGGGCCGTGCAAGGGCCGAGGGGAACGGTGCGCGTGATGTCCGTCGTGCCGAAGAGATACTGGCCTCCGGAGTCCACGAGGTAAAGTCCGCGCGGCTCCAGGACCGGCGCGCCGGTGCGCGGCGTCACGTAGTGCGGCAGCGCGGCGCCGGGCCCGTAGGCCGATATGGTCTCGAAGCTGTCGCCCCGGTAGCCCGGGATCTGCGCCCGGAAGGACTGCAGCTTGCAGGCGGCTTCCCATTCGTCGACCTGTCCCACCTGGCCTTCCAGCCAATAGAGGAACTGCTCCATCGCAAGGCCGTCCTCCAGGTGCGCCTCCCGCATCCCGTCGATCTCCACGCGGTTCTTCACCGATTTGCGGAGCGGCACGGGCGACAGGCCTTCCACCACGTCGTAGCCGTTTTCGTCCAGGCATTCGCGCAAATGGATGTTCAAGGTGGACGGGTCCACATAGATCCGGTCCACGTCCTGGTCCACGAAGGTGGCCAGCGCAACGGCGGCCTCCCCGTAGTCGCAGAGGGTGACTTCGTCGGCCGCGAGCTCGTCGAAGCTCGCCAGCGTCTCCTCGTCCGCCTCCGCGAAGGCATCCTTCCGGACGAACCAATACACCTGCTCCATCGTGACGAGCAGGTAGGAGATCACGACCGGATTGTAGTCCACGTCGGACCCGCGGACGTTCAACAGCCAGGCGATCTCATCCAGGGCGGTCAGGAAGATGGCGTCCACCTCCTGCCGCATCATCCATTTGCGGAGCCAGTGGATCTTCGCCTCGCGGGACTCCCCCGTCAGGTCGTCGCCCAGGGTGATGATTGGGGTCGACGGAATCGCGGGGCGGTCCGTCCACAGCGACGAGAGGAGGTCGGGGGCCGAGACGACGCGGACGGCGCCGCCGAACGCGGCCTTCAGGCCCGCGACGGCCGCCACCGTCTGGCACAGTCCGTCCACCGCCACGACCGGCTCCTCGAAGCCGCGGGAGGCGAGCCACTGCGGGATGGGCACCTGCTCGGGCACGCGCATCTTATGCAGTTCGATTCCCGTCCCGGCGAGCTGCTTCACCGCCTGGATGAAATACCGCGTGTCGGTCCACAGGCCGGCGTGGTCCAGGGTGATGCACAAGTCCCCCGCCTCGCCCGTGAAGCCGGACACCCACTCGACCTGCTTCCAGCGACGGGCCGGATACTCGCTCGCGTGCGGATCGCTGCCCGTCAGGACGACGGCGTCCCAGCCGTTCTCGCGCATCAGGTCGCGAAGGGCCTCCACGCGCTGTGCAAAGACGTTTTCCATGGTATGATTCTTGACTGTTTTCACAAATATAGATATATTTGCAGATATTTAAAACGAAAAGCATCATGACTGAAGATCCCCTCGAGAGAATCGAACGCGAAGAGCGTGAGAAGAAAAACCGCAATGGATCCCTGAAGACCGCGACCATCATCCTCGCCGTCGCCGCCCTCGCCCTCGGTGGCGCCCTGGCCTGGATCTGGAGCCAGAAGAGCAGCCTCGTGAACGAACTCGAAGGCGAAAAGGCCGAACTGACCCAACAGCTCCTCAACCTGCAGACCGACTTCGAAACCCTGAACTCCGACTACGAAAGCATCAACAGCCAGCTGGACACCTCCCGCGAGCAGGTGGCCCTCCTCATCGAGAAGCTCTCGAAGACCGAGGCCACGAACCGCGCGAAGATCCGCCAGTACGAGAAGGAGCTCGGCACCCTGCGCTCCATCATGCGCGGCTACATCGTCCAGATCGACTCCCTGAACACCCTGAACAAGAAACTCACGGCCGATGCCGCCGCCGCGCGCCGCGAAGCCGCCGAGAGCCGCCAGGCCAATGAGAACCTGACCCGCCAGGTGGAGAACCTCTCCGGCCAGGTGGCCGCCGGGTCCGTCGTCAAGGGCCGGGGCCTGACCCTCGTCGCCTACAACGGCTCCGACCGGGAAACCGACCGCTCCAGCCGCGTCACCTACTTCCTGGCCACGGTCACCCTCGCAGCGAACGAAATCGCCGAGCGCGGTCCCATCCGCGTATATGTCCGCGTCAAGGATCCGAACGGCGTCATCCTCCTGAACAACAGTTCCACGGACTTCACCTACAACGGCGAGACGATGACCGCCTCCGCCTCCCGCGAGGTGGATTACGAAGGCGAAGACCTGACGGTGGGCGTGTACGTGAAGGACATGAGCGAACTCGGCAAGGGCATCTACACCGTGGAGGCCTACACGACGCAATCCCTCCTCGGCCGCGCCGACCTGATGCTGCGCTAATCCGATGATCTACGTCCACGTCCCCTTCTGCAAGCAGTTCTGCACGTACTGCGACTTCTACTCGGAAATCGCCGGGGAAGGATGCTTCAAGGCCTATGCCGACGGCGTCTGCGCGGAAATCCGCCAGCGGGCGAAGGAGATGGACGACGATCCCAAGACCCTGTATTTCGGTGGCGGCACCCCTTCGGTGCTGCCGCTTTCCGTCCTGACCCGCATCCTCATCACCCTGGACGAGGTCGGGCACGGCGGCCCCTACCGGGAATTTACGATGGAAGTGAACCCGGAGGACCTCGTCGAAAGGGGGGCGGGCTATGTCGAAAGCCTCCTCTCCCTCGGCGTGAACCGCCTGAGCATCGGCGTGCAGTCCTTCGACGACGGGATGCTGCGGTGGATGAACCGCCGGCACGACGCCGCCCGGGCGAAGGAAGCCTTCCGCCTCGCGCGGGAAGCCGGCGCCGGGAACATCAGCCTGGACCTCATCTTCGGCATCACGCACCTGGAGGACGCCGTCTGGGCCGACACCATCGACCAGGCCGTCGCCCTGGGGCCGGAGCACATCTCCTGCTACCAGCTCACCGTCGAAGGCGAGAGCGCCCTCGCGGACCTGGTGGCCGAAGGCCGCTACACCGAGGCCGACGACGCCCTGTGCCGCAGACAATATGACATGCTTTGTCAGAAGCTCGCCGCGGCCGGGTACCACCACTACGAGATCTCCAATTTCGCCAAGGAAGGCTTCGAGGCGGTCCATAACGGTGGCTACTGGGCGCGTCGTCCTTACGTCGGAATCGGCCCCGGAGCGCATTCTTTCCAGGGAAACACCCGCTCCTGGAACAGCAAGGCCCTCCGCGGCTGGAAGCCCACGACGGAGACCCTCACGGCCGAAGATTCCCTCATCGAAACCATCATGCTGTCCCTCCGGACTGACAAAGGCGTCGACGCAGCCTTCCTGCACGGTAATTGCAGTAAGGAGGACATCGGACGACTCCTCGAGAGCGGAGCCCTGGTCCGCACGGGCGACCGGTACCGGATCCCCGAGGACCGCTTCTTCGTCTCCGACGAAATCATCCGCGAACTGATTTAAAACCACATCGTTATGGCAAGCACAAAATCTTTCTTCACCCTCCTCGCGGGCCTCGCCGCAGGCGCCGCTTTCGGTATCCTCTACGCCCCGGACAAGGGTTGGAAAACCCGCGCCCGCGTGAAGAAAGCCGCGGAGAACGGCTACGAGGACCTCAAGGAGAACCTCGGTGACCTGGGCGCCAAGGTCGATCAGAAGACCGCCGAAGCGAAGGCCTCCATCAAGGACCTCCGCGAAACCCTCCGCACGAAAGGCGCCGAAATCAAGGAAGGCACCCGCGAGCTGCTCGTCAAGCAGCTGGAGCGCCTGGAGAACGCCCTGAAGCAGGCCGAAGCCACCGCCGAGGAAGCGGTCGGCGAACAGCCCGACGAGCAGTCCCCCGAGGCATGAGCCAATTCACCGAGCCGGCCGAGGACCTCTCCCGGAGGGCCAAGGAATACATCGACCTCCGCCTGGACGACGTAAAGCTCCGGGCGGCGAAAGGCCTGTCCATCACCGCGTCCAAGCTGGTGGCGTTCTTCATCATCATCAGCGTGGGGACGAGCCTGATCCTGGCGTTGTCCTTCGGCCTGATCCTGCTGATCGGCGAGATCATCGGCAGCTATGCCTGGTCGGCCTTCGGCGTGTCCGTCCTGCTGGCCATCGGCCTGTGGATCCTCATCCGCCGGCGCGACCGCCTGTTCAAGGATACCTTCGTTCCCCTGTTCATCAATCTCTTCTTCAACGGTGATGACGATGAGCAAGCAGAAGAATAGCTACCAGGACATCAAGACGCTGGACGAACTCAGCGCCGCCATCCACGGCAACCGCGCGCGGATCGAAGCGAAGGGCGAATCGGTCCAGACCGGCCTGACGCACATCCAGGACTTCTACACCCCGCGAAACCTCGCGCTCAACGGCGTGCGGAGATTCGCCTTGAACCACCATCTGTACACCATCGGCATCAATGCCGTCCGTTCCCTCCGAAGACTCCTCGAAAAATGACCTACATCCGCCGCGCCCTCAAGTATTTCATCCAGACCTGCCTCCTGCTCGCCATCATCATCGGCATCCTGATGCTTTCCGGGATGGTGTCCAAGGACATTTCCGTCGCCTTCACCCACGGCTGGAAATCCGTCTGGTGGATCCTCGCCATCTTCGCCGTGATGGCGCTCGTCTATCCTTTCTTCGGCTACCAGAAGCGATTAATCCACGTCAAAGGCGACCCGGCCCTGGCGCGGGACGGCATCGTAGAAGCGCTGAAAATCCGGGGCTATGTGCCGGAAAGTGAGGCGGACGGCATCTTGAAGTTCCACCTTTCCTCCCCCGTGAACCAGGCCTTCCGGTTCTGGGAGGATACCATCACCCTCACGCCCGTCCTGGGCGGCTGGGAGGTCGAAGGCCTCTCCCGCGACCTGGTCCGGGTCGTGAGTTCCATCGAACAATATTTCAGAAACCGGGAGAAAGACTGATTCTCCGTCCCCTATTGCTGCTGACTCCCGCCCGCAAGATCCAGGATCTCCGACGTGATCTTCTGCTGGCGGGATTTGTTGTACTGCAGGGTGAGCTCCTGCAGGAGGTCCTCGCCGTTGTCCGTGGCCGTCTGCATCGCCACCGTGCGGGCGGCGTGCTCGGACGCGTTACTGTCCAGCAGGGCCGTGTAGAACTTCAGGCGGAGGGACTTCGGAAGGAGGTCCGCCAGGAGGGCGGAGGCGGAGGGTTCGAGGATGTAGTCGAGATCCCGGGTCAAGCCCGGGATGAGGGAAGGGGCCGATTCGTCCTCATTCCGGGCTTGACCCGGAATCTCCCCCATCGGCAGGAGGGTTTCCCGCACGGGGACCTGCTTGCCGGAGGAGACGAAGTGGTTGTACACCAGGTCGATGCGGTCCAGGCGGCCGGCCAGGAAATCGGCCATCAGCTGTTCCGCCAATTCCGCGGCGGGGGCGTAGGCGGGCTTGTCGGCGAGCTTCTGGTAATCCGCCGGCGAGGGATGCCCGGCCTTCCGCATCGAGTCGGCCATCTTGCGGCCGACGCTGTACACGGTGACGTCGGCCTCGCCGTAGGAACGGATCGTTTCCTGCGTGAGGCGCACCGCATTGGCATTGAAGGCGCCGCAGAGAGAGGAATTGGAGGCGAAGGCGACGAGGGCGACGCGCAGCTTGCCGGCGCCTTCGGCCGGCGTCCGGGTGTACTCGCCGCTCACCTTCGCGCCGGAGGCCACGAGGTGGTCCAGCATCCCCTGCAGCTTCTGCTCATAGGGACGCATCCCCTCGATGGTCTGCTGCGCCTTGCGGAGCTTGGCGGAGGCCACGAGCTTCATCGCGGAAGTGATCTTCAGCGTGCTCTGGACGGAGCCGATGCGGCCCTTGATTTCCTTTAAAGACGGCATATATCAGATTTCTCGACTTCGCTCGAAATGACAGAGGAATTACAACATTCCGGCGATGATGGAGGTGGCTTCGACGCGGATGATATCGCCGATCTCGTCGGTCATCTGACCGGCGGCGAGCGGCGCGAGGACATCGTCCTTGTGGAGAGCGCGGATGCGGTCCAGGAACAGGTCCTGGAACTCGCGGACACGGTCCACGGGGATGTCGCGCATGAGGGCGTTCGTGCCGCAGTACAGGACGGCGATTTGCTCGCCGACGGGCATCGGGCTGTACTGGGGCTGGATGAGGAGCTGGTTGTTCTTGCGGCCCTTGTCCAAGGCCATCGCCGTGACCTTGTCCATGTCGGACGAGAACTTGGAGAAGGCCTCGAGCTCGGCGTACTGGGCCTGGTCGATCTTCAGGGTGCCGGCGACCTTCTTCATGGACTTCACCTGCGCGCTGCCGCCCACACGGGAGACGCTGATACCCACGTTGATAGCCGGGCGGATGCCCTGGTTGAACAGGCCGGACTCCAGGTAGATCTGGCCGTCGGTGATAGAGATCACGTTGGTCGGGATGTAGGCCGATACGTCGCCGGCCTGGGTCTCGATGATCGGGAGGGCGGTCAGGGAACCGCCGCCCCGGACCTTGCCCTTGAGGGCTTCCGGAAGGTCGTTCATCTGCTCGGCGACTTCCTGCTGGCCGATGATCTTCGCGGCGCGCTCGAGGAGGCGGGAATGCAGGTAGAAGATGTCGCCCGGATACGCCTCACGGCCGGAAGGACGGCGGAGGATCAGGGAAACTTCACGATAAGCGACGGCCTGCTTGGAAAGATCGTCATACACGACGAGGGCGTGGCGGCCCGTGTCGCGGTAGTACTCGCCGATGGCCGCGCCGGCGAACGGCGCATAATACTGCAGGGCGGCCGGGTCCGCGGCGGTAGCGGCGACGACGATGGTGTAGTCCATCGCGCCGTGGTCCCGCAGCGTCTTGACGATGCTCGCGACGGTGGAGCCCTTCTGGCCAACGGCCACATAAATGCAGTAGACCGGATCCCCCTTCAGGAAATTGTCCCGCTGGTTGATGATGGTGTCGATCGCGACGGCCGTCTTGCCAGTCTGGCGGTCGCCGATGATGAGCTCGCGCTGGCCGCGGCCGATCGGAATCATCGCGTCGATGGCCTTGAGGCCCGTCTGCAGCGGCTCGTTCACGGGCTGGCGGTAGATGACACCCGGAGCCTTGCGCTCCAGGGGCATGTCGACCTTTTCCCCGCCGATATTGCCCAGACCGTCCAGGGGATTGCCGAGCGGGTCCACGACGCGGCCCACCAGCGACTCGCCCACCGGAATGGAGGCGATGCGGCGGGTGCGCCGGACCACGGCCCCTTCCTTCAGCAGGTCTGTCGGACCCATCAGGACGGCGCCCACATTGTCGGGCTCCAGGTTCATCACGACGGCCATCACGCCGTTGCCGCAGTCCAGCAGTTCGCCGGCTTCGGCGTGGTCCAGTCCATAGATACGGACGACGCCGTCGCTGACCTGCAGGACTTTGCCGATCTCCTCGAACTGGAGATCGCTCTTGATATCCCGGAGCTGGCTGAGCAGCACTTCGGAAATCTCGCTGGGTTTTATCGCATTGGGCATAAGCTACACGATTCTTCTGTTTTTCTCAATGAACTGGAGCTTGATCAGTTCCAGCTTGCGGGCGACGCTCTTGTCGATGATCGCGTCGTCGATGTCGAAGACGAACCCGCCGATCAGGTCCGGGTCCACCACCACCTCGATGTCGGCCTCGTCCCCCGTACGCTCCTTGACGAGGGCCTTGAGCCGCGCCACAAGCTTCTCTGGCGGTGGTACGGCCACCTTCAGGCGCGCTTTCCGGAACCCGAGGCTCCGGCGGTACCGTTCCTTGAAATCCAACAGGATCATCCGGAGGTCGCCGATCCGGCCGTTTGCGATCAGCAGGTCCACAAAACGAGCGAGATCCGGGGCCATCGGCTCGCCGAGGGCCGCCTGGAGCAGCTCCCGCTTCTTCGCGTCGGACACCACGTCCTTCGCGGCCATCATCCGGGACAGGTCAGGCACTTCGCCGAGGACACGGGCCAGCTTCTCCGCCTGCTTGCAGACGGAATCGCCGTTCCCGGTCTCCCGGACGTATTTCACCAGGGCGTCGGCGTACCTGGTCCGGATGATGCTGTCGTTCACGACTGGGCTTGTTCACGGACGGTCTCCTCGACCATCCTGTCAATGTATTCCCGCTGCTCCTTGTCCTCGGAGAGCTCCTTGCGGAGGATCTTCTCGGCGATGGACACGGAGAGCACGGCGACTTCCTTGCGGACGTCGCGCAGGGCGGCCTCCTTCTCGGTCTCGATCTCGGCGCGGGCGTCGGCGAGGATCTTGGCGGCTTCCTCGCGGGCCTGCTCCTTCGCATCCGCAATCAGCTTGCTGCGGGTGTCGGCGGCTTCCCGGAGGATCTGCGCCTGCTCCTTGCGGGCCTCTTCCAACATCTGGGCGTGCTCCGCCATCATAGCCGACATCTGCGCCTCCACCTCCTTGGCGTCCTTCAGCGACTTCTCGATGGTGGCATTCCGCTTCTCGACCATCGAGGTGATGATCGGGAAACCGAACTTCCACAGCAGGAGAAAGACCAGGCCGAAGATGACGACCATCCAGAACAGGAGGCCAGTATCGGGCGTAACCAGGTTCATGGTTTACAGGACCAGGGCCAGGAGACAGACGATGATGGCGAACAGGGCGGCGCCCTCGATCATACCGGCCGCGATGATCATCGCAGTACGGAGGTTGCCGGCGGATTCAGGCTGACGCGCGATGGATTCCATCGTGGACTTACCGATCTTGGCGATACCGTAAGCGCCTGCGAGAGCGGCGATTGCGGCGGCGATCGCGGCACCCGCCTTACCGAGGGCGGCACCGGCCGCAGCCTGGAGAATCATGGTAACAAGTAACATAATCTTATGGTTTTAAATGTTTGTCATTGCAAGTTTTCCGGGAAATCTCATTCCCCATGGGCCCTGGCGAGCCCGATATAAATCGACGACAGGGTCGTGAACACATAGGCCTGGATGAAAGCCACCAGACATTCCAGGGCATCCAGGAAGATGCCGAACAGGACCGAAACCACCGTCATGGACCCGGTCAAAACCGCCCCGTACTTGGCCATGATGAAGATGATGCACACCATGCACAGGATCATGATATGGCCCGCGAGCATGTTCGCGAACAGACGGACAGTCAGGGAGACCGGTTTCATGAAGGCGCTGAAGACCTCGATGATGGGCATGATGGGCTTCAGGAACCCCGGCACATCCGGCCAGAAAATGTCTTTGTAATAGTGTTTCGTGCCCGTGAGGTTCACCGTGAAGAAAGTGCACAGGGCGAGCACCAGGGTGATGGCGATGTTCCCCGTCACGTTCGCCCCGCCCGGGAAGAACGGCATGATACCCAGGAAGTTGTTAAACAGGATCCACAGGAACGCCATGCACAGGTAAGGGGAATACCGGCGGTAATCCTCCTCGCCGATGTTCTCGCGGGCGATGTCATGGACCATCATCACGAGCGGTTCCATCAAGGCGGCGATGCCAGTCGGGGCCTCGTTCAGCACGTCGTGCTTCTTGTACCACCGGGCCGTGAGGAGAATGACGACGAGCAGCAGCAGGCTCGACATCATCAGCGAAAGCACGTTCTTGGTGATGGAGATGTCGAAGGGGCGCTTCCCGCTGTCCACCTCCACGATCTTCCCCTTTTCCGGGTCGATCACCAGGCCTTCATAGGACTCCCCGTGCTCCAAATGCTTGGACGAGAAAACATGCCAGCCTGTGGAACTGTGCACGATGACCGGCAAATGCAGGATCACGTGCTTGTCGCCCCAGGTGAAGATATGCCACTCGTATTCATCGCCGATATGCTCGAAGATGATTCCGGCGACATCCACTTCCTCTTCCTGAGATTCCTTCGCTTCGCTCGGAATGACAGAGGACGCTTCGCTCGGGGTGACAGAGGACGTTTCGACCGGGGTGACGGTCTCCCTGTCATTCCGAACCTGCGTAGCAGGTGAAGGAATCTGCCAAAACAGCAGCAGCGATATGAGCCAGGTCAGGATCATACTTCCACGCAAACGTCCACTTGGTTGTCACGCACTTCGACAAAGCCTCCGCTGATGGGCAGGCGGGATTCCTTGCCGCCGGAAACGTACACGATATCGCCCTTCTCCAGGGAGGAGATGATGGGCGCGTGGTTCTTCAGGACCATGAACGGGCCGATGGTCCCCGGCAGCGTCACGGAGGACACCGCCTGCTCCACGAGCGTCCGCTCGGGCGATACGATATGCAGCTTGATCACGTCTGTCATTTCGAGCTTGCCGAGAAATCTCTATTCCTTGGCCGCGGCCAGCAGTTTCTCACCCTTGGCGATCGCGTCCTCGATCGTGCCCACGTTCAGGAAGGCCTGTTCCGGGAGGTAGTCCACCTCGCCGTCCAGGATCATGTTGAAGCCCTTGATGGTGTCCTCGATGGAGACCATCACGCCCGGGACGCCGGTGAACTGGCCGGCCACATGGAAGGGCTGCGAGAGGAAGCGCTGGACGCGGCGGGCGCGGTTGACCGTGGTCTTGTCCTCGTCCGAGAGTTCGTCCATGCCGAGGATGGCGATGATGTCCTGGAGCTCCTGGTTGCGCTGGAGGATCTGCTTCACCCGCTGGGCCGTGTCGTAATGGGCCTGGCCCACGATGTTCGGGTCCAGGATGCGGGAGGTGGATTCCAGCGGGTCCACGGCCGGGTAGATGCCGAGGGCCGTGATCTTACGGCTCAAGACCGTCGTGGCGTCCAGGTGCGAGAAGGTGGTCGCCGGGGCCGGGTCCGTGAGGTCGTCGGCCGGGACATAGACCGCCTGCACCGAAGTGATGGAGCCGTTCTTGGTGGAGGTGATGCGCTCCTGCATCTGGCCCATTTCCGTGGCGAGCGTAGGCTGGTAGCCCACGGCGGACGGCATGCGGCCGAGCAGGGCGGACACCTCGGAGCCCGCCTGGGTGAAACGGAAGATGTTGTCGATGAAGAAGAGGATGTCCCGCGGGCCTTCGCCGGAGTCGCTGTCGCGGAAGGATTCCGCGAGCGTCAGGCCGCTCAGGGCCACGCTGGAACGGGCGCCCGGGGGTTCGTTCATCTGGCCGAAGACCATGGACACCTGGGATTTCTTCAGTTCCTCCTTATCCACCAGGGAAAGGTCCCACTTCCCTTCTTCCATTGCCTTCTCGAAGGCCTCGCCGTAGCGGATGACGTGGGACTCGATCATTTCCCGGAGAAGGTCGTTGCCCTCACGGGTACGTTCGCCCACGCCGGCGAAGATGGAGAAACCGTTATGGGCCTTCGCGATATTGTTGATCAGTTCCTTGATGAGGACGGTCTTGCCCACGCCGGCGCCGCCGAACAGGCCGATCTTGCCGCCCTTGAGGTAGGGCTCCAGCAGGTCGATGACCTTGATGCCGGTGAAAAGAACCTCCTGCGAGGTCGTAAGATCCTCGAACTTAGGCGGTTCACGGTGGATCGGGAGGGCTTCCGAGCGGGAGAGGGTGTCCAGGCCGTCGATGGTTTCGCCGACGACGTTCATCACGCGGCCGCGGATCTGCGCGCCGACCGGCATCGCGATGGGCCGGCCCGTGGGGACCGCCGCCATCCCGCGGCTCAGGCCGTCGGTGGAGTCCATCGCCACGCAGCGGACCGTGTCCTCGCCGATGTGCTGCTGCACCTCGACGACGAGCGTCCGACCGTTTTCCCGCTTGATTTCCAGCGCTTCATGGATGCGGGGCAGGTCCCCGTCCTCGACGCTGAAGTGCACATCCACCACCGGTCCCACGACCTGGGTGATTATTCCTGTTCCGTTTGCCATGCGGTTCGTGTTTTGTCAATCCACAAATATAACGATTTTATTTCAGATACTGGCGAAAAAACGCCCACATTTCCTCACAGGTGTCCATATCGGCCAGGTGCCAGCTATGCTTGGCGCCCTGCACTTCGTACAGCCGGACCTCGATACCGTCGTCCCCGCCCAGGTAGCGGTGCAGGACGACGGAATGCTCGCCCTTCCGGGGCAGCGTCGTCGTCTCCTCGTGCGTGCAGCGGGCCTGTGCGGCCCAATAGCCCACGGCGGCGGGCACGGCGATGTACGCGCCCCAGCCGCCCGTATCCGTAGGATCGCCTTCCCACATCGAGGTCTTGTCGGCGGTACCATGGACCTCCATCAGCGGAACGGGCTTTTTCGCCTTCCATTCCTTGTAGGCCCACTGCATCGTCAGGCCGGCGATGGTGGCGTAGGCCCGGAACAGGTCCGGATACTTGTAGGCCATGAAATAGGTCATCTCTCCCCCGTTGGACATGCCGGACATGAAGACATTGTCCTTGCCGATGTGATGCGTCTTGCGGAGATGCTTGACCAGGGCCTTGACGAAGCCCACGTCGTCCCGCTCCAGGCCCTGCTGGACGTCGTAACCGACGTTCCAGCCAGTCTTTCCCTTCGCGTCCTTCTCGCCCTGCGGGTAGCACACGGCGAAGCCTTCGCGCTCGGCGACTTCCAGCATCGACGGGCAATAGCCTTCGGCGCTGCCGCCGTAGCCGTGGAGGACCAGGACCAGCGGCGTGGCCGGACTGGCCCCCTCCGGGACATAGAGCCAATAGGTACGGACTTCGCCCTTGTATTTCATCGTATAGCGGACGGTTTCCGCCGCCCGGGCGTGGACGATGAAACAAAAGAGAACGACTAAGAAGGCTAAGTATCTGTTTTTCATAAGGCTGTTTTGTGCACGGAAATCCTATTGCCCGGCCAGGTGCTTCTCCCAGGCCCAGGCGGAGGCGAGGGTCTGCTCGACGGTACGGGTGGCCTTCCAGCCCATTTCCTCGTTGGCGAGGGTCGGATCGGCCCAGATGGCGGTGACGTCGCCGGGGCGGCGCGGCGCGAACTTGTGCGGGACGGGAACGCCGTTGACCTTCTCGAACGCATAGACCAGCTCCAGCACGGAGACGGGCCGGCCGGTGCCGATGTTGAAGACCTCGCAGTCCTCCTTCATCTTCCCTTCGATCATCCGGGTGACCGCGTACACATGGGCCTTGGCGAGGTCCACAATGTCGATGTAGTCGCGGAGGCAGGTGCCGTCCGGGGTGGGATAGTCGTTGCCGAAGATGCTGAGGCACTCGCGCTTGCCGATGGCGGTCTGGGTGATGTACGGAACCAGGTTGTTCGGGACGCCGCGCGGGAGCTCGCCGATAAGGGCGCTCGGGTGCGCGCCGATGGGGTTGAAGTAGCGCAGGAGGATGCCCTTGACGGCGCCGCCGTTGGCCTTCACCGTGTCGCGGAGGATGTCCTCGCACATGGTCTTGGTGTTGCCGTACGGCGACATCGCCGGCTTGCGCGGGGTCTTTTCCGTAACGGGAACGACCTCCGGCTCGCCGTACACGGTGGCGGAAGAGGAGAACAACACGTTGCAGCCGCCCTTCTCCTGCGCAGCCTGGAGCACGTTCATGAAGCTCAGGAGGTTGTTCTGATAGTACATCAGCGGCTTCGCGACGGACTCGCCCACGGCCTTGAAGGCCGCGAAATGGATGACCGCGTCGATGGGATAGTCGGCGAAGATCTTCTTCACGGCCTCCGCGTCGCAGAAGTCCATCTCCACCAGCGGGATATCCTCCCGGCCGGTGATCTTCTTCACGCCCTCAAAGCAAGTCAGGTCACAGTTGGAGAAATTGTCGGCGACCACCACGTCGTAGCCCGCCTCGATGAGTTCCACGGTGACGTGGCTCCCGATGAACCCCGCCCCGCCGGATACAAGCACTGTCTTTTTCATATCGTTTAGAATAGCAAGTAACAAAGATACGAAAAAAACCTATCTTTGCAGTATGCGGAAGATGATGTTTGTCGGGGCGCTGATGATGTGCCTCGGGCTGCAGGCGCAGACGCTGCAGCAGAAAGTGGACCAGGCCGTGAAGGAGGAGCCGCTCAAGGGGGCGATCGTGGGGGTGATGGTGCAGGACGCCGCCGGGCATGTGCTGGCGAGCCGGGAGCCCGGCCGCCGGATGGTGCCGGCGTCCAACCTCAAGCTCGTCACCACGGGGACGGCGCTGCACGCCCTCGGGCCGGATTTCCGGTTCGAGACGGGCATCGGCTACACCGGCACCGTGGAGGACGGCACCCTGCATGGGGACGTGTACATCATCGGCGGAGGCGACCCGACCATCGGCGTCACGGATACCGTCGCCGTAAAGCCGGACGCCCTGTTCTGGCGCTGGAAGTCGATGCTCAAGGACGCCGGAATCAGCCGCATCGACGGGCGCATCATCGGCGACGGACGGGCCTACGAGGGCCATCTGGAGAACACGACCTGGGGGTACGACGACACCGGCACCTACTACGGAGCGGGTTGCAGCGCGCTCAGCTACTATGAGAACGCCGTGGACTACCTGGTCTCGGCGGGGGCCGCGGACGAGCCCGTCAAGGTGACCCAGCGCTTCCCCGACACCCCCTGGATGCACTTCAGCAACCGCACGTCGACCGGGCCTGCAGGCACCGGCAACAGCCTGTTCCTGTACACCACCGACCTCGCCCCCTACGCGGAGATGCGCGGCACCTACTCCATCGACCGCAAGCCCAAGCTGGAGCATTTCGCGAACAAGTACGGCGCCCTCACCTGCGCCTACTACTTCTGGCAGAACCTCCGCGACACGGGCTGGGACATCTCCGGCGGCTATGCCGACATCGACCGCGGCGGCTACGTCCGGGGCGCGGACTTCGTCCCCGCCTACAAGGCCGGCACCCCGCAGGTGCTCGGCCAGTCCGCCTCGCCCGTCCTCTCCAAGATCGTCCGCCAGACGAACGTCCTGAGCGACAACTTCTACGCCGAGGCCCTCTTCCGCCAGATGGGCGAAAAGGCCTCCGGCATCGCCGTGTACGACAGCTGCCGCGTGGCGGTGTACGACGTGCTCGAAGGGCTGATGGACAGCGACCTGGCCGGCATCCGGCTCGAAGACGGCAGCGGCCTGTCACGCCTGAACACCGCCTCGCCCGCCTTCCTGGTCTCGTTCCTGCGGTCGATGACCCGCTCCCGCGGCTTCGACGCCTTCCTCGCCAGCCTACCCCAGCCGGGCGAAGGCACGCTGAACACGCTCCTTCCCAAGCTCACGCCCGCCCAGAAAGCCCGCATCCGCGTCAAGAGCGGTTCGATGGACGGCATCCTCTGCTACAGCGGCTACATCCTGGACGAGCAGGGCAAGCCCGCCCGCATCTTCTCCCTGATGGTGAACGGGGCCACCGCGAAAACGGCCGCCCTGCGCGAGACGCTGGGCGGCCTGATCGAAGCGATGCTGTAGCGCTTTATTTCCCCGAAAGAACGGCGGTGAGCGCCGGACGGTAAATGTCCCCCACGGGCAAGGTGGGGCCGCCGTCCAGCGTGACGGAAGTGCGTGAATACTCGCGGATATCCGAGAGGTTCACGAGGTACGAGCGGTGGATGCGGAGGAAACGGTCCTGCGGCAACTGCTCCGCCAGCCGTTTCAGGCTGTACAGGACCACCAGCGGCGCCTGCTCGTCCCGGAGCCAGATTTTCAGGTATTCGCTCATGCTTTCCACGTACCGGATGCGCGCGGGCTCCACCCGGACGGTCTTGTAGTCCAGCTTGAAGGTCAATGCCTCCGGCCGGGATTCCGCCCGGGGGCGGGCCGCCTCGATCCGGTCCCGCAGGTGCGCCGCAGACGCCTCGAACTCCTGGAAGCTGAAAGGCTTCAGGAGATAGTCGGCCGCGTGGACCTTGAATCCTTCCAGAGCGTATTCGGAGTAGGCCGTCGTGAAGACGACGAGCGGCGGATTCTCCAGCGAGCGCACGAACTCCATCCCCGACAGGTCCGGCATGTTGATGTCCACGTACAGGATGTCCGCCCGCTCCACATAGGGCCGCGCCGCGGCGGCCGACGGGCAGGCGGCGACGAGTTCCAGGAAGGGAATCTTCCCGATGTACATTTCCAGCTGCCGGAGCGCCAGCGGCTCGTCATCGATGGCCACAACCCGGATCATACGCCCTCCTTGTCCGATTTGACAGTCGCCGGAAGCAGCAGGAGAACGTCATATACGTCCCCGCCCTGGTCGATATGCAGCGTATACCGGTCGCCGTACAGCAGGTCCAGCCGCCCCCGGACATTCGCGAGGCCGACGCCGTGCTGCGCCGCCTGCGCGGAGTCCTGCCGGCTGTTCGCGCACCGGAAAACGATCTTCCCGTCCTCCACCGACACGGTCACGTGCACGAACGACGGCTTCTCGTAGCTGATCCCGTGCTTGAACGCATTCTCCACGAAGGAAGCCAGCATCAACGGCGGAATCTCGGCGCCTTCGTCCTTTTCCGGCAGGGAAAGGTCGATGCGGACGGTGTCGGCATACCGCAGTTTCATCAAAGAGATGTAATGGCGGAGAAACTCCGTCTCCTTGGCCAGGGGAATGGTGGGCCGGTCGCCTTCGTACAGGACGTGCCGCATCAGCTTCGAGAACTCCTCGATGCTCGCCTTCGCCTGTTCCGGGTCGATGTCCACGAGCGCGTGGATGTTGTTGAGGGTGTTCATGAAGAAGTGCGGGTTGATCTGGTAGCGGAGCGTTTCCAGCTGCCGGCTCAGGTTCTCCGCCTGCAGTTCCTGCATCCGGCGCTCCCCGCGGGCCGATTTCAGATAATACTTCACGCCCAGGTTCACCCCCAGGAGCAGCATCCCCAGGAGGAACTTCATCAAATCGGGGGACAAGGGCATCCGTCCGTCCATCGGCGGCCGGGGACCGGGCATCTCCTCGCGCGGGGGCGGGGGTTCGCCCATCCATTCCATCGGCGGGCCGTCGGGGCGCCTCGGGCCGGGATCCTGCCGGGCCGTCCACAAGTATCCGCCGAACACCGCCAGGAGCGCCACCGTCACGGCCAGATAGGCCCAGGGTTTCCCTTTTTCCACCCAAAGCGGGGCGGCGAGGAGGTCGTGCAGGAGGAACAGCACGAAGAAGGGAAGAATGCCTATCCAGACGCGCAGGACATCCCCGATCCGGAGCGCATGCCCCATGGAATGCCCCTGAAAGTACATCACCACGGGCACCAGGGCGAGGACGAGAAACCAGAGGATGCCATCGATGACAACCTCCTGCTTTTTCTCTGTTTCCATCCGTCTCATACCTGTCGCAAAATTACGAAACATTTCCGACTGCCGCATCCCGTTCGCTGAAAGATTCCGCCCGTTCGCTGAAAACTTTTCCGGAAGGCCGGGTTCTTGATTATCTTGCCGACGAACCGATTTGTTTTGACGTGTAACTAAAACCTGAAGAAGTCATGAAAACCGCAGTATCCCTCCTCCTGGCCTTCGCCGCCCTGTCGATGCAGGGCTGCACGAAGGACCCCATCGACATAGTCCTTCCCAACGAGAACACCGAGACACCGGTCAACGCCGACGATTCCGCCGGCGCGAGCATCGAGACCGACAAGGACGACGACAACGTCGCCAACACCACCTTCGCCCGCACCGTGAAGGTGACGTTCAGCGGCGGAAGCGCCACCGTGAGCGGCGCGACCGCCGACTTTGCCGTCACCACCGACGGAGCCGGCGTGACCATCACAAACAACGGCAGCGAAGCCGTGATCTACGAGCTGTCCGGCACCTCCACCGACGGGTATTTCAAGCTGTACAGCAACAAGAAACAGGAAATCCTCCTCAACGGGCTGACCCTCACGAACAAGCAAGGCGCGGCCATCAACAACCAGAGCCACAAGCGCACGTTCGTGGTCGTGAAGGGCACGAACACCCTCGCCGACGGCGCTTCCTACACCCGGACGCCCTCCGACGAGGACGAGAAGGCCGCCTTCTTCTCCGAAGGCCAGCTCGTGTTCAGCGGCGACGGCACCTTGACCGTCAACGCCACCGGCAAGGCGGGCATCACCTCCGACGACTATGTCCGCTTCATGGCCGCGCCCACGGTGAAAGTCACCTCCAGCGCCGGCCACGGCGTCCGCGGCAAGGAGTCCGTCATCGTCAGTGACGGAAATGTCGACGTGAATGTCTCCGGCACCGGCAAGAAGGGCTTCTCCTCCGACACGCTCGTGTACATCGGAGGCGGCGTGACCACGATCAAGACCACCGGCTCCGCGGGCGAGGTGGACGGCGAGCTCACCGGCGTCGCCGGCATCAAGGCCGACCTCCGCTTCGAGATGGTGGACGGCGTCCTGACCGTCACCAGCACCGGCACGGGCGCCAAGGGCATCAGCGGGGACAATGTCGCCTACTTCAAGGGCGGCACGGTCACGGTCGATGTCTCCGGCACCAACTACGGCACCAGTTCCTCCGGCGGCTTCGGTCCTGGCGGCTGGCCCGGTGGCGGCGGCTGGGGCGGCGGGCCCGGCGGCGGCCAAGGCAGCAGTTCCTCCTCCGACAACTCCGTCGCGTCCAAGGGCGTCAAGTTCGACGGCAACCTGTACATTTCCGGCGGCAAGATCACCGTCAAGAGCGCCCGGCACGAGGCCATCGAGGCCAAGGGCGTCCTCCAGGTCACCGGCGGCGAAGTGTACGCCTACTCCAGCGACGACGCCATCAACGCCGGCGGCGACTTCACCATCAACGGCGGGGCGGTCTATGCCCAGTCCACCGGCAACGACGCCCTGGACGCCAACGGCAACCTCTTTATCAAGGGCGGCATCGTGTTCTCCCTCGGTTCCGGCGGCGCGGAACTCGCCGTGGACGCGAACTCCGAGGCGCAGAAGAAGCTCTATCTCACCGGCGGCACCGTCATCGCCGTGGGCGGCCTGGAAAGCGGCGCTTCCCTCTCCCAGGCCTGCTGGTCGGCCGGTACCGTGAAGGCCAATACGGCCTACGCCCTCTACGACAAGGACGGGAAGGTGCTCGGCGCCTTCAAGACCCCGTCGACCGGAAATCTCACCCTGGTACTGTCGGCGCCTTCTCTGAACTCCGTGAAGTACGGCGTCACCGTCAGCGGCGGAACGACCTTGTTCAACGGCGCTTACACGGAGAACGCCACCGTCAGCGGCGGCAGCGGATGCTCCCTGTCCACCTATACGGGCGGCGGCGGGATGGGCGGCGGTGGCGGAAGGCCGGGCTGGGGCTGGTAAGAACGGAAATAATATGTATCTTTGTAAGATTATGAAAAAGATATTGACAGTCATCGCCCTGACCCTGGCGCTCGCCGCGCCGGCCCTGGCCCAGAATACCACCCAGAAAATCAACAAGAAGAACCTGGTCATCAAGGAGTGGAACACCGAACCCCGGAGCGGGAAGAAGGTGTTGGACCATGTGACCACCTTTGACGCCGACGGCAAGAAGGTCGAGGAGATCGAGTACGGCTCCGAGGGCCAGAAGTGGCGCAAGCGCTTCGAGTACGGCACGGACGGCAAGTGCGTGAAGGAGATGGTGTACAACGACCGCAACAAGCTTGAAACCGTCAAGAAATACGAGTACAACGAGTTCGGCCGCAAGAAAACCCAGTACAACTACAACGCGAAGGGCAAGCTCCTCACGATCAAGGTCTTCGAATATATCGCCGAAGATGCCTGACCCCGCGACCATATCGCTCGCCGGACCGCTGGACGCCTTCGCACCCATCTCCCTCGCGGAAATGGACGCCGTCAAGCTGATGAACCGGGTGGACACGAAGTACCTGACGGACCGGGCGACGCTCGCGGACGTGCTCCGCGACGCGGCCGCCGCCGGCTACCGAGTCCTCGTCGCCGACGGATCCCGCATCAGCCCCTACGACTCCATCTACTTCGACACCGAAGGCCTCCGGATGTTCACCGACCATCGGAACCAGAAGCTCCGCCGGCAGAAGGTGCGCACCCGCGCCTATGTCAATTCCGGGGACGCCTTCCTGGAGATCAAACGGAAGAACAACCACGGCCGGACGAAAAAGAAGCGCACCGGCATCCCGATGGCCGACCTCCCGGATTTCCGGGCCAACGACGCCGCCTGCCGGTACCTCGCCGGGCATTCGGACTTCGAGGCCGGGCAGCTGCGGCCCACGCTCGAGACCCTCTTCCAGCGGATCACCCTCGTGAACCCGGACCTGACGGAACGGCTCACCATCGACACGAACCTGTGTTTCAAGAACTTCCGGACCGGGCTCGAAACCTCCCTCGGGGAGGCTGTCGTCATCGAACTGAAGCAGGACGGCCACGCCGCCTCCGCGATGAAGGGCATCCTCCGCGACCACCGGGTGAAACCCGCCCGGATCAGCAAATACTGCATCGCCGTCACCCTCACCGACCCGTCGGCCCGCGCCGGCCGGTTCAAGGAGAAGGTCCGGCTCATCGAAAAGACCATCCAGCATAAAATCAACGTAGTATGATATTCCTGCAAGACCTCGGCGAGTACGACCTCGCCGACGAGAACTTCCTCGACGTCCAGTCCATCACGGACGCCATGATGACCACCGCGCAGAGCCTCACGGAACTGGCCATCCGCTTCTTCCTGAACCTCGCCGTGTGCTGGGTCATCGTGGGCCTGTTCTATTACCGGAAGAGCCGCCGCCGCGACTATTACTTCACCTTCATGGTGTTCTCCACCGCGATGCTGATGCTCCTGTACATCATGGGCAACGTGGAAGTGGGCGTGGGCCTCACCCTGGGCCTGTTCGCCATCTTCGGCGTCATCCGGTACCGGACGGAGACCGTCCCCATCCGGGAGATGACCTACCTGTTCGTCATCATCGCCCTGGCCGCGATGAACGGCCTCGCGCCGCTGTACCGGGTCGTGGGCGCCCTGTCGGACAACCCGCACTATGCCCTGAACGCGGGCGCGCTGCTCGTGACGGTCGTTTCGAACCTGCTGGTCATCGGCCTCATCTGGTTCCTGGAGAGCGACAAGGTGACCAAGCACACCTCCACCAAGCTGGTGCTCTACGACCGGATCGAGCTCATCGTCCCGGAGCGCCGGGCGGAGCTCGTGGCGGACCTGGAGAAGCGCCTGGGCCTGAAGATCGACAACGTGGAGATCGGGCACGTGGACTTCCTCAAGGATGCGGCGTTCATCAAGGTTTTCTATACCCTCGGCCACGACGAGACCGGTTCCATCGACCAGCTCACCCGCGCCAAAGACTACGTGGAGCAATGAGAAAGATCCTGCTGACCCTGGCCCTGCTGCTGCCTGCGGCCGCTTTTGCGCAGACCACCTACGACGACGGCGTCTCCTTCGGCGCCCGCGCTACGGTGGAGGCCGACGCCAAGCTGGCGAAAGGCCTGCACCTGAGCGCCCACGAGCAGTTCCGCTACTACGGCGATTCCGAGGACATTATGCGGTTCCACACCGGCATCGGCCTGGAATACAAGGTGCTCCCCTTCCTGAAGGTGGGGGCCGAATACGAGCTCATCAACCGCTACAAGTTCGACGTGGACCTGAATGCCAACACGTGGAGCGTCCGGCACCGGGGGAACTTCTTCCTCACGGGCACGCTCAAGACCGGGGACTGGCAGTTCGGCCTCAAGGAGACCCTGCGCCTCACGCACCGCCCGGGCGACATGAACACCCTGCAGGCGCCACGCAACGCCCTCGCCCTCAAGTCCAAGCTCTCGGCCAAGTACCTAGGCTGGGGCAAGGTGGTTCCTTTCGTCGGATTCGAGGTAAGGAACGCCCTCAACGACGCGGCCTACAAGGGCTCCTATAACGCTTCGGCGGAGAAGAACAAGGACATCTACACCAACGAGGAGTTCCTGGGCTACACGCACGCCTATGTGAACCGCTACCGCGTGGAACTGGGCACGACGGTGAAGTTCAACAAGCGCCACGCGCTGGAGTTCTACCTCCTGGGCGACCACTACAAGGACAAGTCCATCGACACGAACCGTGAAGGTTCCAGCAGCTGGGAGAAGAACGGCCTCGTGCTGAAGGCCATCGACTGGCACGTCGGGAACCTGATCACGGCCGGCGTGGGCTACAAGTGGTCGTTCTGACAGCCCCTAGAAAACCCAGACAAAAAAGGGTGCCCGGACAGGCCGTCCGGACACCTTTTTCGTATGGGAGCGTGATGCGGCTTACTCGCCGAGACCCTTCTTCACGGCCTCGCTGAGCTGGTCGTAGAGGGCGTCGGTCTTCTCGAGGAGTTCCTTGCGGATTCCGTCGTAGTAGGCCTTCTTGTTGCCTTCCGGCTTGCCCAGCTTGTCGCGGAGCTCGTTGAAGAGATCCACGGCGCCGTCGATGAGGTTCGCCACCTCGTCGGCGTTCTTGCCCGGATGGACGGAGAGGAACAGCGCGCAGTCGTCCACGAATGCGCCGATCACATACTCGATGTCTTTCTTGATGTCTCTCAGATTCATATTCTCAATCGTTTAGAATTGTGATGCAAAGATAACGAAAAAATCGGAATACGCGCCTATTGCTTTAATTCTTATCTTTGCCGTATGGAATGGGAAGGAAAACGATACCATGCGGCGAAGGAGCCGGGATTGAAGCTGGTCGTGGATGCGGGGTTCTCGTGTCCGCACGGCCGGTGCACGTTCTGTGACAACGCCGCGTTCCATCCTTCGTACAGTACGCCGTCCAAAAGCATTACGCAGCAGCTGGACGAAGGGATCGCCTTCCACGCGGCAAGGGGAAGGGCGCATGGGCCTTATCTCGCTTATTTCCAATCTTTTTCCAATACGTTTGCACCGCTTTCGCGGCTGCAGGAAGCCTATGCGGAAGCGCTGGCGCATCCGGCAGTTTCCGGCCTGGTCATCGGCACGCGGCCGGACTGCGTGGACGCGGAAAAGTTGGATTACATCGCTTCCCTCGGATGCGCACGGATCGAGTACGGAATCGAGTCGTGCCGGGACAAAACCCTGCCGCGGGTGCATCGGGGGCACGATTTTGCCTGCGCGGAGCGGGCAGTGCGGGAGACCGCCGCGCGGGGCATCCCGGTTTGCGGGCACTTCATCCTGGGCCTGCCGGGCGAAACGCGGGAGACATTATTGGAAGATGTGCCCCGCATCAACGCCCTCCCCCTGGACAGCATCAAGTTCCATCAGCTGCAGATCCTGAAAGGCACGCCGATGGCGGAGGAATTCGCCGCCCGGCCGGAGGATTTCGTCCGCTGGACGCTGGACGAGTATATCGACCTCCTGGCTGATCTCCTGGAGCGCCTGCGCCCGGACATCGCCATCGGCCGGCTCGCCGCGAGCGTTCCGCCCCGCTTCCTCGCCGTTCCCGGTTGGGGCGTGCGCGCATCGGACCTGCACCAGCTCCTGGAGCGGCGCTTATCAGAGAGAGATACTTGGCAGGGAAAGCGCCATGATACCGACCGGCGCTCCCATGTTGGCCCCGTCGGCCAAGAAACCGTTTACGAGTTTCCTATGGCATAAGTCCAGTACGGACAGGCGGCAGACGTAGCACAAGGCATATCCAAGGGGTGCAGCGATGAACGTCTGCATCCTGTACCTCTTGTATGATTTCTGCGCCTTGCTGCTGTCCAAGGCTTTTTCTATTTAAGCGTATGGCGTCCTTTCTTGGTGAGCCAGCCGATCAGCAATTCCGGCCGGTCGGTCTGGATCATGGAGACGCCGTTGTCCAAATACTGCTGGTAAACCTGTCCCGGATCTTCCGCCATGAACGCCGCGTCGTCGTCATTTCCATCGCCACCGCACAGGGACGCCCAGATCGTGTTGACCCAGACCTTGGATCCCTGATCGATGATCTGGCGGGCGACCTTTTCAAAGGTCCCGTCATTCTGCTGCCAGCAGACCTCATAGGCCAGCGGGACCACACCCTGCTCCATGTACGAGTTGAAAAGCGCCATGCCGGCGGGCTTCTGGATATCCACGATGGGCATATACATCATATTGTGCTCGTAGGCGGCTTCATGCGCGGCTACGGTCTCAATGGACTTCTTTCCCTTGATGAGGATCTGGTCCGTCACACCCAGTTCTTCGGTCACGGCCAGCACCTGGTCGTAGTATTCGTATCCCTGGTCCACATTCACGCAGATGCGGTCCTTGCAGCAGAGGAGCGCCTCCCGGAGCGTCGGGATGTGCAGCGTGTCGATCTCGACGTTATGCGCCCGTTTCAGGCTCAGGGATTTGATCTCTTCCAGGGTGAGGTCCTTGACACGGGCGCTCTTGCCGGGCTGGTCCCGGAAAACGCTGCTGAAATTGGTGCAGCGCAGGACATCGGCATCGTGGCTGAGGATCAAAACGGAATCGGCCGTCATCTTCAGGTCCAGTTCCATGATGTCGGCTCCCATCCGGATGATGCTCTCGATGGCCGGAATGGAATTCTCCGGGAAATTCCGCCAGTCTCCCCGATGGACGGTCACGACGACATAGCGGGAGGAAGGATCGTGGATCTGGGCGGCGATGGCCTCTGCCCGGTTGGCATATCGGGGCGCCTTTGAGCAAGAAGCGACACAAAGCCCCAGGAGGATGATCTGTAGAATCTTTTTCATGCTTCGTCTGTTATTTCAACTGAAAGGTCACCAGGACGGGATAGTGGTCGGAGGGGTGGCAGAAATTGTGGATGTCCTTTCCCCGGGGGTCCCGCCAGGATTCCGCAAAACCGTCGTAAAGGATGCGGCCGGAAGTGACCTTTTCAAACAGGGCCGGGGTGAGATAGACCATGTCGATCCGTCGTCCGGAGAGGGTGCTCTTCTGGAACTCGCCGGGATAGAGCCGCTCGATGACATCGATGTACGGGGTGTGGGCGCGGACATAGTCGTGTACGAGGAAAGCCGGATCGTCGGCAGGAAGCCGGTAGTGGAAATTGTCGATGGAGGAGATGGCGTTGAAATCACCGGTCATCAGCCACCACTGCCGGGAGGCGTCGGGGACCTTCTCGATGGTTTCCTGGCAGATGAACTGCATCTCCTTGGCCCGGAAGTAATCGCCCTCCCGCGCGGCCGCACTGGCCGCTTCGTCCACCGCCTGATAGGCGAATTTGGACGGCCAGGTGTGCAGGGTGACGATATTGAGCTCTCTCCCCCTCCCCAAATCCACCTTGGCCCAGCCGGCTCCGTGGGCGACAATGATGTCGTCCCCGTTTCCGGTGATGCGCTTGACGATCCGCAACGGATACTTGGAAGTAATCACCTGCGGAAAGGTGTCCCTTTTTCCGCAGACAAGGGTATATTGGTGTCCATACCGCCGGGCAAGCAGGTCCCAGTTCCATGGAAGATACTGGTCCTCCGGCATTTGCATTTTGACAGCCGTATCGGTGAGGTAGCGAGATTCCGCTTCGCACCAGATACAGATATCCGGGTCCAGGCTCTGGACGTACGCGACGAAATGGTCATAGTTGTCGGCCTGGTCGGACCACATCCCGTTCTGGATGTTCCAATAGAGCACCTTCAACTCTTTTCCCTTCCCGTCCGCCGGACAGGACAGGGAAAAGAGGGAAAGGGCAAAGAAAAGATAAAGGATCCGTTTCATACGGCGACGCAGTTACGGGGCGACATAGGTGAGGCCGGTGATCTTGGCGTCATTGGCCTCGGTGCGGTAACCGATGTAATCCCGGAAGTTCTCCGCGGTGACCGTCTCCATCTCAGGAGCGTCGGCGCCCTTGTAGTGACCGTATTTCCCGCTCACCACAAAGTCCTTGACGTGCTTGAATTTGCTGATGTTGGCGCCGATGATGCCGGAGAAGTTGCGGTTGTTGCCATCCGTGGACGGATCGAAGCCGGTAATGATGGTACCCGTATTGGTGCCGCCCTCCAGATAAGACTCATCCCCGTTGAACAGCGCGACCATACCGCCGGTGGTCGTTTTGGCGTCGGTCGTGGTCAGGTCGCCGTTGTTGGTGCAGCCGACCACCCCGGAGTAGTTGCCCAGGGTGCAGACAATCTGGGCGATCCGGGCATTGGCGAAGCTGTTGGTATGCGTGGCGTTATTCACGCAATTCTTGATCAGGGTCGCCAGGTTCGCGGCAGCCAGGATGCCTGCACTGCGGCCGGATTTGGCCGTAATGGTGCCGTTGTTGACGCAGTTCTCCAGCGTACAGGCAATCGCTGTCGTCCCGCTGACCGTCGTGGAGAAGCCCACGATGCCGCCATAATGGACGCAAGTGGCGCCGTTCTTGGTGTTCTTGCCAGACTCGACATTCGCCGTTGCCGTCACCGTGCATCCCTTGATGAGGGCGGGGGCTTCCGGCGTGCCGAACACGAAACCGGCGATGCCGCCCACGCTGAACCGCTTGTTGTCGACGTCCGCACCGGATATGGTCAGCGTGGCTTTCACCGTGACATTCTCGATGGTGGAACCGGCGACGGTCCCGGCCAGGACGCCGGCGTCGGCCGTGGCCGCGGCCCGGAGGGTCAGGTCGGCTTCGACCGACAGATTCTTGATCGTGGCATCCTGGACATAGCCGAAGAGTCCATAGACCCCATTGTCTGCGATGGTGACGTCGGCCGTGAAGTTCTTGACGGTATGGTTGCCTCCGTCGAATTTGCCGGAGAAGGCGTTGCCCGTAGGGCTGGAGGCGTTATTCGCATTGCCGGCGGACGAAACGTTTCCGATCGGGGTCCAGTTCTTGCCGCCCAGGTCAATGTCGGCAAGCAGGGTCACCGTACCTTCGGCATTCTGCCAGGCTTCGGTGGAGTTGCCGGCATTGACGGCCTCCGCGAAGGCGATCAGGTCATCGGCGGAAGCGATGCCTTTCTCACTGGAGGAGCCCCCTCCGAAACTGTTGTTCTCGAAGGTGACCTTCTGGGATTTGGCGGTGGCCAGGGAATAGTACTGGCTGAAGTTGGACTCCGTCAGTTCCACGACCGGGGATTCGGCGGTCGGCGTGTAGGGGCCGATCTTCCCGCCGAGGACACAGTTCTTCACCGTGATGGTCTTGGAGTTGAAATTGGCGCAGATGATGCCGATGTACTTGTCGGTGCCATACCAGATGTCCGACAGGACCGAGCCATAGGAGGCGCATCCGTCGATGACCGTCACGCTGTTGGCGTCATTGGTCTGACCCACGATGCCGGCGGCATAGCCGTGGGTCTTGTCGTCGGCCACGGCGAAGACGACATCGCCCTGGTTGGTACTGTTGGAAAGCAACGTGGAATTGCCCATCGCCGACACGATGCCCGCGACACGGCTGTTGCTGGCCTTCGTGTCGGTGCAGGAAATGTTTCCGTTGTTCACCAGCCCTTCCGCCTTGGTAAAGTCGTTCATGGAGCCGATGACACCGCCCGTGCGGGTGGCCTGGACGGAGAAACTGGAGTGGTTGGCGCAGTCGGTCACCTGGACGGCCTGCTCCAGGGATTCGCCGTCCGTGAAGCCGATGACGCCACCGACGCTGAAGCCGGTTCCGCCGTTCTTGGTATTCACCGTGTTCGTCACGTCGAAGGACGCGTGGCCCTGGAGGTTCTCCGCCGTACAAGGGGCAGACGCCGAGGCATACATCGTACCGACCGTTCCGCCGATGACGAGCCGGACATTGTCGGCGCCGCCGTCATTGACCAGCGTCGCGTAGCTGTCCAGGTTCTTCAGGGTGGACTCGGCGGCATAGCCAACCACGCCACCCAAGGTGACGAAAGTCTTGGAGGAGGTCTTCAGGACCACCTTGCTTCCGATGGTCAGGTCCTTGATGGTGGCACCCTGGACGGCGCCGAACAGACCGGCGACAGAACCGCCGTCCGTGGCCGGAATCGTGACCTTGAAGTTATCCACCGTATGGTTTCCGCCATTGAAAACGCCCGTGAAGGCATTGCCGGTGATGGCGTTGGCCGTAGTAACGGAAGCGTTCCCGATGGGCGTCCACTCCTCGCCTTCCAGATCCAGGTCGGCCAGGAGTTCCACTTCGCCGGCGTCGTTGAGCCAGCGGCCGATGGACAGGCCGTTGTTGACCGCGGCCGCGAAAGCCTTGAGCTCGGCGACATCCGGGATACCGCCGATATTCTCTTCCGGTTCCTGGGAAGGGGCGAAGGCCAGACTGGGCATGATCCGGAGTTCGCCGGCCTTGAGGGTACGGGCGGACACCGAGTTCTTCATCAATCCCCCTTCCGTATCCAACAGGTCGATCTGGTAGCCGGAGGCATAGGTGCCGGCCGGCACCGGGATGTAGATGATGACAGGTTCGCCGGAGAGGGTCTTGCCGACGTTGACCTTGACTTCCTTGGAAGCCTCGGAATCGGACAGAGGAGCGAGCGCGCCGGTCGTGTAGTCGATGGAGAAGTCACCGCTGACCTGTTCCTCGGAGAGCCCCTTGACGGTTACCTCTTTCAGGGTAGTCGTCGACTCACCCGTGACCGAAAGCTTGATCAGGGCGGTCAGGGACTTGAAGGGAAGGTCTTTCCCGCTTTCGGCATACCCGTAAAGCGGCAGGTCGAAATCGTCCACCGCCCACGTGGCCGGCAGGGTCACCGTAGTGGCGTCCTTGTACAGATCGGCCGGGAAGACCGCTTTATAGGGTGTTGACAGTTCTTTCCGGAACGTGAAGGTCCCGGTGGCTCCCGCCTCGGAAAGCGCGTTGGACACAGTTCCGTTGACGTTGATGGCATCACCTGCCGACCAGGTGACCTTGACCCCGTCGATTTCCGTTCTCGTCAAGGGCGACAGGGTGGCGTTCAGGACGGTCTTTGCCGGAAGGGAATCGTCACCACCAGGCATTTCCTTGGCACAGCCCGCCAGCAGGAGGGCTGCCGCAAAAGCGGCGATAATCGTATATTTTTTCATATCGTTTGCGTTTTAGTCCCAAGTATCGTTGACAGGATCGAGATCGGAAATGCCGCCGCCGGCCTCCGGGGTTTCGGGTTCCGGACCGGAAGAAACATACGTGATGTTCGTAGCCTTCTCCTTGTAGGAGTCGTTGAGCCAGCCGATGTATTCCATGATATTGGCGGCGTTGACCGGATACATCTCGTGATTGCCGTCGGCCTTGTAGGCGCCGTAGCGGCCGCTCAGGATCACGTTGGAGACGTGGTCGAACTTGTTCATGTTCGCGCAGAGGAGCCCGGAGAAGTTGCGGTTGCTGCCGTCTGTGGACGGATCGAAGGCCGAGAGGATGGTTCCCGTGTTGCAAATCCGTTCACCGCCTTCGATGTAGGCCGTATCATCGCCGAGGAGGGCGACGAGGGCGCCGGTGGTCGTCTTGGCGCCGGTGGTCGTCAGGTCTCCGTTGTTGACACAGTCGATGACGGCGCTGTTGGCGCTCAAGTTACAGACAATCTGGCCGATACGTCCGTTTTCGATGGTATTGAACTGGGAGGCGTTGTTGGTGCAGCCCTGCACGATGGCGCCGTAATTGGCCGTCGGGAGGATGCCGCTGCATCGTCCGGCCTTGACGGTCATCGTCCCGTTGTTCTCACAATTCTCGATATGGATCCGGGACTCGTCCTTGATATTGGTGGCGAAGGCGGCGATGCCGCCGTACATGACACCGGTGGCGCCGCTGGCCGTATTGGTGCCGCAGTCGACATTCACTTCCGCCTCCACCTTGCAATCCTTGATGTAGCTGTCAACGGCCGCGCCGGTTTCAGCGTCGAAGACACTGAAGACGAAGCCGGCGATGCCGCCGAGGGCAAAGCGTTTGTTGGCGGTGGTTCCGGCCGAAGTGATCTTTCCCGTCACCGTCACATTCTCGATCGTGGAACACAGGACCGTACCGGCCACGACGCCCACGTCGGCCGTCCCGTTGGCGGACACGGTGAAGTCGGTCTCGATGTGGAGATCCTTGACCACGGCATGGTCCAAGACGCCGAACAGGCCGAAGGTGGCGCCGTTGGCGACATCCGCCAGGTCCTTGGATACACGGAAGTTCCTGAGGGTGTGACCGCCGCCGTTGAACTTGCCGCTGAAGGCGTTGCCCACCGGCTTGCAGGCATTGTTTCCGTTCCCCGTCTGCTCCACGGCGCCGATCGGGACCCAGCCGGCGCTGAGTTCGGCGAGGTCGAGGTCGGCCTGGAGCTCCACTTCGCCCACCGGATTCATCCAGCGGGTGATGGAGCCGCCCTCATTGACGGCGGCGATGAAGTCCCGGAATTCATTGATGTCCGGGATGCCGCCGATCCCGAGGCTCGGGTCGATATAGCCCTTATGGCCCAGTTGGTTGACCGGGATGGTGAGCGAGGTCTTTCCGCCCGAGAACACCACATTCCCGCTGCGCGGGTAGGTGTCGGTCGTCTCATTCTTGTAGTTGGAGGCAATGGTGAGGGTTACGATGGTACTCTTTCCTCCGCCGACGCCCGTGGTGGGATCGGCCTTGATCCAGTCGGGCGTGAGGACGATCCAATACGGGGCGTCGGTCGTGACGACAAGGACCTCCGTACCGGGGGCATTGGCAGCCACGTCATTGACGGCCGTCCTGTCGGCCGTGATGGTATAGGCCGATCCACCCTGCTCCTTGGTGTTGCAGGAAACCGTCACGGCCGCTCCGAAAAGCAGCGCAAAGGTTATTCTGTTAAAAACTTTCATGGTTATTATATGGTTTATTTTTCCGTTAAGAGGATATAGGACATGCAACTGCGCTCTCCCTTGGAGTCACAGACGCTGTTGACCAGGGAGCCGCCACCTTTGGCCGCATCCCAGATCCACATGGCCGAAGAGCCGCCGCCGTCCAGGCGGGTCGCCCACCAGCCGCCGAGCTTCTTGGCGATCCGGTAAAGCTCATAGCCCTTGATTCCGGTGGAATACCAGCCTTGGCGGCCGTCGATTTCCACCAGCCAGACCTTGGAACGGTCCTGGCTCACGACCGGGAAGGTGATCGGGTCATATTTCGAGTACAGGCTCGCCGACGAGCCCGGCGTATTGGATGCATCCTGGCCTTCGGTCAGCAGCTGATACATGGAGGAATCCAGGGCGAAGATGGGCTTGGAGGCGTCACCGTCGATGGCGATGTCGCACTTGAACTCCACGGTATCCCCTTTCTTGACCTTGGCATACCATTCACTGGCCATATCGCCGGAGAGCGCGATACCGATGCGGTTCCGGGCCGTGATATAGGGCTTGGCGATGCTCCCGGAGCGTCCGTCCACGATGTCCACCACTTTCGCCTCGACATAACCGGTGTTCACCTTCATCACGTCTCCCGTATACTCGCAAATGACATAGAGGACATTGGAGGCCAGGTCGTTGATGAGGGTCGGGAAGGACGAATGCGGAACGCGGACATACCGCGACGTGAACAGGTTGACGGGAGAAACGGTCGGGGACGCATGCCGGAGGGTCGTATCGTTCACCGTGTTGAAACGGTACTCCTTCCCGCCCATGCGGAGGGTCCCGGTGAACTTTTTCTTCCCGCAGGACGCCGTCCCGTCGGTGAATACGGTGAATCCCCAGGCGTGGTTCACCAGGTTGGTGACCACGGAAGGGTTGTTGATATACACCGGCTCGCCGTCTTCCACGTGGAAGCCCCGGCTGATTCCGTCATTGGAGTCGAAGAAGCAGCTGTTTACACCCGCCAAGACCTTCTTTCCCTCGGCCCGGCGCCGGTTGCAGAGCATGGACAGGGTCTCCCGTTTGTTGTAACCGTTGTTGTTGTTGCCGTTTCCGTTGGGGTTGGGAATCAGCTCGTCGGCCACGGCGCTGTTCAGTTCGATACCCGGATCCTGGAGGTCGATTTCCAGGACATGGATATGCCGGGGAACATTGATGCAGTTGTAGTGGTAGTAGGTGGCCCCCCTGTGCAGCTGGCGTGTTTCCACGGTCTCCCAGTCATAGTAGGCATCCAGGGTCCAGTCCACCGTGTTCGCTTCCAGGTCATAGCCGGCCTCGTAGTTGATCATGGCATTCTTCATCATGGCCGGACAGTCCCCGACAAAACCATATCCGTAGTTGGAGGTGACATTGGCCTTGGTGCTGTTGTAGGAACACAGCCAGCCCGGCCCGTAATCGCCTTCCTTCTTGCCGGTGATGGTTCCGTAATTGGAACAGTTCGTGATGACGCCGGAATTGTACCCCACGATGCCGCCCTGCTGGGCGGGAACCGAGACGGTAATGTCGCCGTTGTTGATGCAGCCTCCGCTCTTCAGTTCTCCTCCCAGGGCGCTGTCGGAGTTGATATAGCCGGCGACACCGCCGATGATCAGGTTGTTCCCGGTGGCGGACGTCCCCGTCACGACGAGGTCGGCATTGTTGACGACACGGTCCATCTTGATGGCTTCAGCCCGGCCGACAATCCCGCCGGCCCGGACCTTCCCCGAGGGATTGCCGGTAAAGGTCACCTGGCTGCCGTCATCGCCGAAAGTCAGCTTCTGGACGGTGATTCCCGTCGCACAGCCAATGAGGCCGGCCATCGGGTATTTATCCAGGTCCACGGTCCAGTTGACGTTCTTGATGGTGCAGTTGTTCCCGTTGATGCTGTACTTCAGCGGCATGGCTTGTGTCCCGGCGGGAACCCATTCCTTGATGGAGGAGGCGTCGATGTCGTTCAGGAACTTGACCACGCCGTCCACCAGGAACGGGGCGATGGATCCTTCCCCATTGACGGCTTTGGCGAAAGCCACGAGGTCTTCCGCCGTGGCAATGCCCCGCCGGGTGACGGGGGTCGTCCCGTCGCCCGCCGCCTGGTCGATGGAGACGGTGACCGTCTCCTTCCCCAGGTTGGAAACAGTGATCTGCGCGGTCCGGGGCTCCGTTCCCTTGTTCTCCTCGCAGTTGACGGTCAACGGGGAGCCGCTCTTGTCGGCTTTCCCCGACGCCGTCTGGATTTTGGCCCAGGAAGCGGAACTGCGCGCGTACCAGTCCGTCGAGGACACGACGGTGAACGTTTTGATTTCACCGAGGCTCGCGACGGCCTGGGTGGCCGGTGACACCTGCAGCGGAGTATCATCCACCTCTACAGGTGCCGTCTTGCCCCCGCAGGCGGAAGCCAGGACAGACAATGCGATGGTTGAAACAACCGAAATGAATCTGCGCATATCCGCCCGATTAGAAGGAAAGACCGTCGTCCCAGCCGGGATTCTGCGAAAGGGCGCCCTTGGTCAGGGAACGCTGGTCTGCAGGAATAGGCCAGAGGTAGTCCCGGTCTTCGTGCCACGTGTAGTCCTCTTTTCCGTAATACGTGAGGTATCCCACATTCGCGGAAGGGCCGCCGGTGATGGTAAACTGGTCTCCGATCTCGATAATGTTGGTGGCCGGAGCCGTCGTGGCGGGTTTGGTCCCTTGCCAGAGGCACAGGTCGATCTTACCGTCCTTGTCCAGGTCATACTCTCCCAGGCCATTCACCCAGATGCCGCGGAAACCACCCGTCGCAAGGGGAGTCAGGAGAGCGCCCTCTCCCCAGCGGAGAAGATCCCACTGGCGGAATCCTTCGCAGAAGAGTTCCACGGTGCGCTCACGGCGGACCTCCAGGATGGCGGCAAGCTGGCTGCCGGTGGCGTGCGGATAGTAATCCATCAGCATCGGGTCGACCTCGGTCGGGACCCCGCCCATCGCCGGCATTCCGACCCGGTCGCGCAGGACATCGACGGTCTTGGAAATGTCGTCTGCGGTCAGTTCGCCCAGTTCCGCCTTGGCTTCCGCGTAATTCAGCAGGACTTCCGCATAACGGAGGACCGGGAAATCGGTGGTGGAAGTGGTGGCCGTCTCGTGGGAGGAATCGGAAATGTACTTGATGACCCGGTAGCCGTTGAAAGTACGCTCCCAGGACAGGGGTTCATGGGCCGTTCCGTCGATGGCGACATAGTCGGGCCCGTGGAGGGTCTGGGCCATCCGGGGATCGCGGCCGACGAACATGTCGGCATACGACAGCGTCGCTTCGCCATCCTTGTAGGCGAAACCGCTGCGCTTGGTCATCGACTCGCCGTTGGACTGCAGGTAATGGTTCACCATGCGGTTGCTGGCGCTGCGATGATTGCTCTTATAGGTGAATTGGATTCCGTGACGGACCAGGATATCCACGCTGTAGCGGCGGGAAAGGATGGTTTCATCCGTTTCGGCGGTCTCCAGCAGGAAGTATTCCCGGTACGACGCATCCGTCGCTTTCGGGGCCAGCCCCAGCGTATTACCTGTATACAGTTTCCGGGTGCCGATCATCTTGGAGGCGGCATCGGCGGCCTGGCGGAGGAAATACTCGGACGAGATGGTCACATCGCCGAAGGTCTGGCTGTCCTGGGGAACATACGGGGTACCGGCATGGTACTTCCGGAAAGTCCCTTCAAAGAGGGCGGCGCGGGATTTCAGCGCCAGGGCGGCGTCCTTTGAAACGTGGTACACGGCGTCCGAGGGCCAGCGTGCGGGCAGCAGTTCGTAAGCCTTGTCCAGGTCCTTCATCACCTGGAGCATGACATATCCACGCGGATCGCGGGGCTTGTTCAGGTCATCCACATCGGAAGAGCCGATCACGTGGTCATACCAAGGGATGTCACCATATTGGCGGACTTTATCAAAATAGAACCAGGCGCGGAAGAAATAGCCGACACCGTCATACATGGCTTTGACGGAAGCGTCGCTGCATTTGTTGTTCTCCAGCATGTAGTTGATATTGCGGAGCGGTTTCCAGGTGGAGGCGCTCCAGGACTTCGAAGACGGAGTCCGGGTGCCCCGCTGGATGGCGCTCAGCGAGGAGGTGGAACCGTTGTCGTCGGCGTTCAGTTCGGCCAGTTCGTCGGCCGTGGGCAGAATATCGTTATAGATCTTGTTGGCCCAAAGGTCCAGTTCCGCCTTGGAGGAGAAATAGGTGTCGGGAGACAGTGTGGTCTCAGGCGTCTTGGTCAGGAAATCCTCGCAGGAAGTCAGACCCAATGCCGCTGCAACGAAGGACAGAGCTATGATAATCTTTTTCATAATCGTCAGAATGTAATGTCAACACCAAGAGAGAAAGTCTTCGAATAGGGATAGGTGCAATCTTCACTGATGGAAGAGGTGGCCACCTCCGGGTCGATGTACTTGGTCGCCTTTTTCAGCGGAGACAGGTAGAAGAGGTTTTCACCCGAGAAATACAGGCGGGCTTTGCTGAAGACGCCGCTCTTGATGGGAAGCGTATACCCGATGGTTATGTTCTTCAGACGCAGGTAGGCCGCGTTCTGGAGGTAATAGTCGGAGGTGACCAGATTGGACGTCGTGGCGATTCTGCCGCGCTGGCGCGGGAAAATGGCCTTGCTGTTGTCGGCGCCAGGTTCATCCGACCAGCACTTGCTGACGAAGTCTTTCGGGATGAAGGTCGGGCGGTGATAGGAGTAGGGACCCCAGAAGTAAATGCAGTTTCCGTTGGGCATCCAGCTCAGTTTGCCGACGCCCTGGAAAAACACGCTCAGGTCGAAGCCGGCCCAGCTGAATTCCCCCTTGAGGGCGTAATTGTAACGCGGGAGGGAGTTGCCGATGACGCGGCGGTCGCCGGGATTCTTCAGGGTATTGTCACCCGTATTGATCTTGCCGTCCGGCGTGTTGGAAATCACGTTTCCCGCCTCGTCGTACTGCACGTTGCCTCCCAGGTCAACATACTTGATATCGCCCGCCATCAAGTGGTTCCAAGGGGCGGCCTGCCCGTTGATACCCTTGTTGACCGTGGAGAACGATTCGATGGAACGCTCATACTCGGCCGCTTCCTCATCGGTGGCGAATACGCCGTCCGTCACGTACCCCCAGATATCTCCCAGGCGCTTTCCTACATAATTCTCGCTGAGGAGCTTGCTTTCGTTGTCAAACTTGGTGATATGGGTGACGAAGTCTCCGAGCGTGGCAGTTACTCCGTAGTAGAGCGGCTTTCCTGCAACGACAAGGTTGTCCTTCCAACTAAGGGCAAGTTCATATCCCTTCGTACGTAGGTCGGCTGCATTCTCCTGGGGAGCCGTCTCGCCGTAGACATACGGCAACGCCATAGCGGCGGTGAGCATGTCCTTGGTGTCTCGGATGAAGAAATCGGCATTCAGGGTGAGGCGGTTGCGGAAGAAACCCAGGTCAATGCCCACATTCTTGGAAATCACGGTTTCCCAGGTGAGTCCGCTGGAGACGGGCGCATCGACATAGGAGTATCCTGCATTGGTGACCCCGTCAAAGGTATAGCCGCTCAGGAGGCCGGTTTTCAACTCCTCCCAATAATAGTAGTTGTCGACCTGCTGGTTTCCAAGGGTTCCGTAACTGAGGCGGATCTTGGCGTTGGAAACATAGGGTTTGACGTTCTCCCAGAAAGGTTCCTCGCTCAGGCGCCAACCGGCCGAAGCGGAGGGGAAGAAACCCCAGCGATGACCTTTCGGGAAACGGGAGGAACCATCGTAGCGACCGCTCAGTTCCACCAGATAGCGGCCTTTCCAGTCATAATTGACACGGCCGAAGAAGCCCAGCGTCCGGTAGGCGCTGTTGGACATGGAAGCCTTTTCGATTTCACCGTTGGCCATATTGATGAAGGACAGGGCGTCGCTGAGGGAACCCTTCTGCTGGACATTCAGGCTGCTGGAATGGTAGTCGTCGAAATTGGCGCCGACCGTGGCGGCCGTATGGTGGTTGCCGAACGTATTGTCATAGGCGAAATAGGCGTTGATGACACTGCCGTCCTGATAATATCGGTACTCACGGGTAAAATCATAGACTGATCCGTTGGAGAACAAACCACCTGTAAGGCCGTTGCCCGTGTACATGCGTGCATTCACGTTGTCATAGGAGTTGGCGGTAGGAAGGCTGCGATTGTTCAGGCGGCGGTCACGCCGGCGGTAGGTATAGTCGGCGACGAAGTTAAGGCCCTTCGCCAGATGGGCGGTGAACCGATTGGTCCAGGTCCAGTAGTTGTTCACATTGGTATTGCTGTTCCGGCCATCCATGAAAACGCCTCCACGCCCCGACATCAGCGGGGAGGTGGCGTCAGCCATGAAACCGGGCACCATGGCAATAGTTCCGTCCGGGTTGAAAGGAACATAGTTGGGGCCCACGTTCTGGGTGACATTCCACATGATACCCTGACTGACATAGCCGGTAGAACCATCCATTTCCCAGAAGCCGCCCCAGTCGTACTTGTTCCGCTCCATGCTGATATTGGTGGAATAGTCCAGCCAGCTGCTGATCTTGGCGTCCACTTTTCCGCGCAGCGAAACGTTGTTGAAGATATCCTGGGCATTGCCGGCGAACAGGCCCTCCCGATACAGATACCGGGCGGAAGCATAATACTTCACCTTATTGGTACCACCCCGCACGGTCACGTTATGCTCGGTTTCGGGACGCGTGCGGTTGAAGATGAAGTTGTACCAGTCGAAGTTACCCAGGTACACATACGTGTAGGTCCTGGTTTCATCAGGAATGACCCACGGCCGCTCCGGATTCTCCGTTACGTCGTTGCGGCGGTCATACAGCATCTGGAGCTGCTCGTCGGAGTACGTCCAGGCGCCATAGCCCTTGAGCGTCTTGTAGAAATCGTTGGTCAGGGTCACATAGTCGTAGCCGTTGGTGATGAAATCGGTCGAGGTGGTGTTCATCGACAGGCTGAAGCGGCCGTTGTAGGTAATCTTCGCGTCGCCCTCCGCTCCGCTTTTGGTGGTGATCAGGATCACGCCGGCGCTGGCCTTGGCACCATAGATGGCGCAAGCCGAGGCATCCTTCAGGACGGAGATGCTTTCGATATCATTGGGGTTGACCTGGGTGAGGGAGCTCTCGATGCCATCCACGAGGATGAGCGGAGATCCGCTGTTCAGGGAAAGCTTGCCGCGGATATTGACACTGTAATTGGTTCCGTCGATAGAGCCGCTGGACGTGGTCAGGACCAGGGACGGATCAGCACCCTGGATGGCCATAGCGGTATTGGTGACGGGGCGGGAATTCAATTGCTTTCCGTCGATGACAGAGACGGCGCCCGTCAGGTTGACCCGCTTCTGGGTACCATATCCGACGACCACCAGTTCGTCCAGGACGGCATTCTCGTTTTCCATGAGAATGGTGATGGGCTGACGTTCCTTTCCGGTCACGGACACCTCCTGGTCGTCGAAGCCCAGGTAGGAGACCGTCAGGACGGCCGGCAGGGTAATCCCCGTCATGGTAAATGCGCCGTTTTCATCGGAAATGGCATAGGCGCCGGAAGCCTTGTCCACGAGCGACGCTCCGATGAGCGGCTCACCGGATTGGTCCAGGACGACGCCGCGCAGGCTGGCCTTCCCGGGGGTGGAGGCGACGGCCTTGTGCCGAGTGACGGAGACCGTGTTTCCGTGAATGGCAAAGTCCAGGTCCTGTCCCTTGAAAATCTGAGAAAGCACCTCGGTCAGGGGCGCATCTTTGGCGGAAACAGAGACTCTCCGCTGCAAGTCCACATCGTCAGCGCTGATGACAATGGTGTAGTTGCCCTGTGACTGAAGTTGGGTCACAGCCTCCTGGACAGAAACATCTTTCAGGTTCAGTGTCACATTCTGCGCACCGAGCCACACCGGAAGCAGAAGAGCGACCGTCACCAGAATCGAGCGCAAGGAGCGCAAGAAATCAGATGGAAGCATTACAGTTAGTTTTAAGTTTACTTTATTTGAATGATGATTGTTTCTTTATTTGCCATACATATAGACGACCCCTCCTGACTGTACGATGCGCAGATTCCCGTTGGCGGAGAGCAGGCGTAGAATATCGTCCAGGGATTCATGGTTGGTGAAGAAAGCGAGGAACCGGCGGGAGACGATGGACGGGTCGGCGATCACGATCTCGGTGCCGAAAGAGCGTTCCAAATCGGCCGCGATGTCGCACAAGGGGACATTGAAGAAACTGAAAGACCGGTTTTCCGAAAAGACGTGAAAGCTCTCCGAGGAGATCTTTCCCAGGGTCACATCACCCGCCTGACGGTCATACTGGGCGATGTCGCCCGGGGTCAGCCAGACTTCGCGAACCCCATTATCCGAGTGGATGTCCATACTGACCGATCCTTCCAGCAACATCATCTCCACCATGGTGTTGTTCCGGTACGACTTGAAATTGAAGGTCGTTCCATGAACACGGACGTCAATGTCCCCGGATTGGATGATGAAGGGATGCTCCGGATCCTTGGCCACTTTCGCCGTCACCTTGCCGTCCAGGAAGATGCGGCGTTCCGTTCCGGTGAAGGTTTCCGGCCAGGTGACCCGTGATTCCGCCCCCAGGGAGAGAAGAGTGCCGTCCGGGAGCGTGAGTTCCCGCGTCTGCGCGGTCGGAACACTCAATTCCTTCCAGGCGACGGGAGCGGGTTCCTTGTGAAGATGATACCCGACCTGAAGCGCCGCGGGGATGGCCAGGAGCAAGGCGACCACAGCCGCCGCCTGCCAGACAAACCTTCGGGAAATCCGGCGGGAAGAGATCCCCAACCGGGCCCGGGTGGCCGACAGGGACTGCCGGGCGGCGTCTTCTTTCCCGATGCGAAAACTGTCAAAGGCCCCTTCCAGCAGGTCCTGGACCTCCGGGTCGTCCATATGGTCCGACAGGAAGAATTGGACTTCCAGATTTTCCTCTTCGGAAAGCTTTCCGTCCAGATAATCTTGCAGGGTATTGATGTCGATGTCCAATGCTGGCTATAGTTAAGGTGTTCGTTATATAAAGAACGAACGAAACGGGGAGGATGCGTAATGTTGAAGGGAAAAAATCAGTTCCCGTGCATGCGGAGATCCTGCAAGGCCAGTTGGATATGCTTTTCCACCGTACGGACACTCAGTCCCAGCAAGTGGGCGATCTCGTCATTGGAGAGCGAGCAAAAGCGGCTCATCTTGAACACCTCCCGGCGCTGGGGAGGCATTTCTTCGACGGCTTTGAGAATGCGGAACCGCGCTTCCTTGAATTCGGCCAGGTGCTCCGCCCGCTCGGGCGCGGACTTCTCGGGAAGGACGGCGGTACTGGACATCAGCAGGTGCCGCTTGGAACGAAAGACATCCACTGCACTGTTCCTCGCCAGGACGAGCAGATAGTTTTTGAGGGACAGGCTCTCATCCAGCCGGTCCCGGTACAGCCACACCTTCATAAAGACCATCTGGGAAAGGTCTTCCGCCAGGGTATCGTCCTTGACGAGGGCCTGAATGAACCGATGGACCTGGGGATAATACCGGAGGAAGACGGCGTCGAAGGCACGGCCATCTCCCTTCTTGACGAAAGCGATCAGCTCACTGTCAGATAATTGATCGTATGCTCGCTTGGTCTTCAAGGAAAACCTGAAGTATTCTTGCAGAATACCAGAGCAAATATAACGAAAAAAAACGGAATACTAGGCAGGGAAAGGCCTACTGCAGCGGCCACCAATCGGGCTTGGAATAGTCGAAAGCGCGCCGCTCCGCCTCCCAGGCAGTGGAGACATAGACCGTATCGGCCCGGTCGATGTACAGGCGGCCGTCCAGGTGGTCGCACTCGTGCTGGAAGATGACGGCGGTGTA
Organism: uncultured Bacteroidales bacterium; assembly: GCA_947169405.1. Lineage (GTDB taxonomy): Bacteria > Bacteroidota > Bacteroidia > Bacteroidales > UBA932 > Cryptobacteroides. The sequence continues at coordinate 37,541 of CAMVPS010000005.1, read as the reverse complement.
GCCGTGGACCGTATCGCGCTTGGGTTCAAGCGTTTCCGGATGGACATACGAGACGATGACGTCCGTGTAACGCGGGACGAGGCCGCGCATGGGCGGGACGGACAGGCAGCCTTCCGGCCCCTTGCCGATGCTCCCGAAGAGACTGTCGATGCGGACGTTCAGGTAACACTCGAACGGACCGCCCTCCTTGTCCAGCCGCTGCAGCCAGATGATGCGCTTGCCGATGCCCACCTGCGGCCCGGCGATGCCCACGCCGTCGTGCTGCGGCGCCCGCACGGTGGCCAGCATCTTGGCCATCAGGGTCTTGAGATCCTTGGACTTGAGTTCGGCCTTAGTGAAATCCACGCACGGCGTGCGGAGAATCGCGCTGTCCTCCGGCCATACGGTCACGTACATCACGGAATCGGACTGGCGGATGATCAGGCGCTCCTCCTTCGTGAACGCCTTCGGGCGGTTGAAGGCCAGGAACACGGCAATCAGGATCAACAGCGGGAAGAGGTACCGGTTGATCTGTTTCATCGTAACATTCATCGGAACAGGGATTTGACGAGGGCGGGAATGTCGGCCACTTTCACGACCTCGATGCCCTCGGGCTTGCGGTCGAAGCGGGTGTAGGACGAGACGAAGATGCGCTTGAAGCCCAGCCGGGCTGCCTCCACGGCGCGGCGCTCGGCCTGGGAGACCGGCCGGATCTCGCCGCTCAGGCCCACCTCGCCGGCGAAGCACACATCATTCGGAATGGCGTAGTCGAAGTTGGAGGAAAGGACGGCCACCACGACCGCGAGGTCGCAGGCCGGGTCCGTGATGCGCAGGCCGCCGGCCATGTTCAGGAACACGTCCTTCTGGCTGAGCTTGAAGCCGGCGCGGCGCTCCAGCACAGCGAGGAGCATGTTCAGGCGGCGGACGTCGAAGCCCGTCGCGCTGCGCTGCGCCGTGCCGTACACGGCCGACGACACCAGCGCCTGCACCTCGAACATGAAGGGCCGGTTGCCGTCCAGCATCGCGCTCACAGCCGTGCCGCTGAGCCCGTCCTCGTGCTGGGGGATGAGGAGTTCGGAAGGGTTCGCCACCTGGCGGAGGCCCGCACCGGTCATCTCGAACACGGCGAGCTCCGCCGTGGAGCCGAAGCGGTTCTTGATGCTCCGCAGGACGCGGTAAGGGCCGCGGTTCTCGCCCTCAAACTGCAGGACCACATCGACGATGTGCTCCAGCACCTTCGGGCCCGCGATGGCGCCTTCCTTGGTGATATGGCCGATGAGGATGACCGGGATGCCGCTGCCCTTCGCGAAGCGGAGCAGCGCGGAGGCGACCTCCTTGACCTGCGTCACGGAGCCGGCGGTGGATTCCACGTTCTGGCAGTACATCGTCTGGACGGAGTCCACGATGACGAGGTCCGGGGCCGCCTCCTCCGCCTCGGCGATGATGTTGTCCATCAGCGTTTCGCTGTAAATCAAGCAGTTGGATGCGTCGCCACCCAGACGGTCCGCCCGCATCTTCACCTGCTTGACGCTTTCCTCGCCCGTGACATAGAGGACTTTCAGGGACGGGCAGCTGAGGGGAATCTGGAGGGAAAGCGTGGACTTGCCGATGCCGGGCTCGCCGCCCATCAGCACCAGGGAGCCCTTCACGATGCCGCCGCCGAGGAGGCGGTCCACCTCGGCGCTGCCGAGGGACACGCGGTCCTCCGCGGTCGTGGAAACGTCCTTCAGGGGCATCGGCTTGCGCCCGGCGCCGGGAACGGACACCGCGAGCGGCCGCTTCCCCGTCACCACTTCCTTCTCCACCATCGTATTCCACTCCCCGCAGGCGGGGCACTTGCCCATCCACTTGGAGTACTCGTTGCCGCAGTTCGAGCAGAACCACACGGTCTTCGATTTCGTCGTTCCTTTCACAGCCATATCCGTCGTCTTTCGTTCCGCTAAGATACAAAAAAAAGATATTGTTCCATCTCGGGACAATATCTCATCGCAATGATTGCGGGTTTCGCTTACTCGGCGACGACCTGGTTGGCGGTGGCAACGACGGAGTCGGCGGCGGCGGTGACGGTGGTGTCGACAGCCTCGACGGCTTCCTTGACCTCCTCGGCGGCAGCCTCGACGGCAGCCTCAGCCTCGGACTCGGCCTTCTTGGAATTGTTGTTTCCGCAAGCGGCGGCGCAGATCATCATCGCGATGACGGCGGCGGACATAAATACCTTTTTCATGGTTGCAAGTTTTTACTAACTAGTTAAACAAAACACTTTCGGGTGGCAAAGGTACACCCGATTCTTGAAACAAGCAAGAATTTTTTAAAATATTTATAATTTGGGGATATTACAATTTCATTATAGTCTACCGCCGATTCAGCTCGAAGACCTCCATGTCATGGACTTTTCCGCTATCAATATGAAAGCGGAGGGCAGTCCGGAAAGCGTGCCAACCCTGGTTACCACAGGCCCCAGGGTTGATATACAGGAGTTTTTCGGACTTATCATCCATAACCTTCAGGATGTGGGAATGCCCGCAGACGAACACATCGGGCCGATGCTGCCGGATGAGCGCCCGCGCCTCGGGATAATAGTGGCCGGGCGACCCGCCGATATGGGTCATCAGCACCTTGACCCCCTCGCATTCCCAGCAGCGGAACAGCGGGCACCGGTCCAGCAGCCGCCGGTCGTCGCAATTGCCGATGACGCCCTTCAGCGGCTTGAACGCGGCAATCTCCGTCTCCAGGTCCAGCCCGCCCCCGAAGTCCCCGGCGTGCCAGATCTCGTCGACATCCTGCAGGAACTCCTTGAATTCGGGAGAGAACACCCCGTGCGTATCCGATATGAGGCCGATATACATAGTCCTGCAAAGATAGCAAATGTTGGCCAAACTTGAGGTCGCAAAATGCGTCTTCAAGCGGGGGAGGACCACGGCGGTTTCCGCCCGGAGACGTCGGTAGGCCCTCTTGGAGCAGGTCTCTACGATTTTTGGTGCAGGTTCCCTCGCTTCTTGGCGCAGGTGTGTTTTTTGCCGGGGGACCTGCTCCATTGGAGAGCGTAGGAGCACGATTCCCGGAGCCGGTCCCCACCCTTTTTCCTCACCTGCACCAAAAAGTGTTTCCACCTGCGCCAACAACACCCTGCACCTGCGCCACATTCCTGAAAAATTCCGATATTTGTCGTATGGAAGTGTTTTTTGCGTATGAGGCCGACGGCCGCTTCTGCCGGCTAGACGCCGACGAGTCCGGCCACTGCTGCCGCGTGCTGCGGCACCGCGCCGGCGACGAGATTCACGTGATCGACGGTCTCGGGGCGATGTACCGCTGCCGGCTCACGGATGACAACCCCAAGGGGGCCGAGGCCGAGGTCCTCGAGGCCTTCCCCGGCTGGGGCGGCCATCCCTACCGGCTCACCGTCGCCTGCTGCCCCACCAAGAACAACGACCGCTTCGAATGGTTCGTGGAAAAGGCCACGGAAATCGGCGTGGACCGCATCGTGCCCACGATCGGCGAGCGCTCCGAGCGCAAGGTCTACAAGACCGACCGCGCCCTTCGCATCGCCCTCTCCGCCACCAAGCAGTCCCTCAAATCCCGCATTCCCGAAATCACGGAACCCGTTTCCGTCAAGGACTTCATACAGATTTCTCCACTCGCTTCGCTCGGTCGAAATGACAATCCTCCTTGTCATTCCGAGCCTGCGGAGCAGGCGAAGGAATCTCTCAAACTCATCGCCTATTGTTTCGAAGGCGACACCAAGCGCATCTCCATCCAGGAAGCGTTGAAAGCCTACGAAGGGAACGATATCACCATTCTCATCGGCCCGGAAGGGGATTTCTCCCCGGAGGAGGCGCGCCTGGCCGTGGAGCACGGCTATATTCCCGTCCACCTCGGCGCTTCGCGCCTGCGCACGGAAACAGCCGCGGTCCTTGCCGCGACGGCGGTGTACCTGCGGTACGAATAGCTTTACATCCGGATGATCTCCACCTCGCCGTCCATGCCGACCTTGATGATCTGGGAGGCCTTGCCGGTGGAGTCGGTGTCGATGGAGGGCGGGACGACGAAATCGACGGCGTCCTTGATCTCCTGCGGGATTTCGCTGAAGCGGGCGGGCGTAGGCTCGCCGGAAATGTTCGCCGACGTGGACACGACCGGACGGCCGAGCTTGAAAGCCAGGTCCTTACAGAAATCGAACAGCGGGATGCGCATGCCCACGGAGCCGTCCTCGGCGACGGCGTTCCAGGCGAGGTGCCAACGGTCGCCGGGCTCCCCTTCCACGCCGGCCTGCGCGTCGGGATAGATGATCGTCATGGGCTTGTCATTGACCTCCACGAGGTCCACCGCCATGGACGGGACCTGCCGCACGTACTTCGCGACCTGGTCCAGGTTCGCGGCCAGGAGGACCAGCGACTTGGCCTCGCTCCGCCGCTTGATTTCAAAAATGCGGGCCACGGCTTCGGGGTTCGTGGCGTCGCACCCCAGGCCCCAGACGGTGTCGGTGGGATACAGGATCGTGCCGCCGGCCCGGAGAGTCTTCAGGGCCTCGGCAAGGGCTTCATCGCGTTTCATAGTAGGTGGCAATGACAGGATAATGGTCGGAATACTTGACTTTCGGGACCTCGTAGCTGACGGCGTGGAGGTCGCGCGGGTAGAGGATGTAGTCGATCCGCAGAAGCGGCCAGAGGGAACGGAAAGTGGCGCCGAAGCCCTTGCCGGCCTGGACGAAAGAGTCCTTGCGGCCGCGGGAGAGGCGGTACACCGTATAGGAGAGCGGATTGTCGTTGAAATCGCCCAGGACCACCGAGCGGACGGGACACTCGTCCACGTCCTTCATCACTTCCTCCACCTGCCGGGGCCGCTGCGTGATGCCGCGGCGCATCTTCCGGCCGGCATCCTCCACCATCTCGTCGGTATGGTGGCCGATGGACTTCACCAGGCCGGACAGGGAGATGTTGTAGCTCTCGAAATGGCAGTTGTAGAAGCGCAGGACCGTGGAGTCCAGCTGGATGTCGGTATGGAGCGCCAGGTTCGTGGACTTATCGAAGTCCAGCTTGCCCTTGTACAGGACGGGGCGGCGGGACAGCGTGACATTCCCCGCATGGCCGCTCTCCCCCGTGAGCACATAATACTCGGCGTGATAGCCCGGGAAGCGGTCGCGGAACCAGGCGTCCATGTTCAGGGTATTCGGGAGATGGAACTCCTGCAAGCAGATGACGTCCGCATCCAGGCGGCGCAGATAGGCGGCGACGGAATCGGCCAGGACCAGACGCTTGTCGCCCATGTTCCCGTGTACGAACAGGCCCACGTTGTAGGAGACGACCTTGAGCGTGGGCTCGCGCTCCGGTTCGGGGGCCTTGTATTGGTAATACTTGCCGAGGAGGAAGATGGCCGGCAGAATCATCACGAGCAGGAACCCGGTCATCCGGGAGCGCCGGAAGAGGGCCCAGATGAAGAACAGGACCGTCAGAACCAGCACCGGAATGAACAGGAGGCCGAAAATCGTGAAGAACCAGGCCTTCGCGGGGTTCACGAGCACGGACACGTAGCTCAGGGCCAGCAGGCCGCCGAGGGCCAGCGAGACCGTCCCGAACGTGAGCCGGGAGAACCATCCGTGCCGTTTCTTTACCTCCGCCATAATTCGCCGCGCTTACGCCAGTAAAGGATCAGGAGGAAGCCGAACAGGGCGCCGCCCAGGTGCGCGAAATGGGCGATGCCCATCTGCGTGCCGGTGATGCCGGTGAGGAGTTCGATGCCGATGAAGATGGCTACCATCCACTTCGCGTCCAGGGTGACGGGCGGGAAGATGAGGGTCATCCGCGCCTCGGGATAGAGCATCGCGAAGGCGACGAGCACGCCGTAGATGGCGCCGGAGGCGCCCACCATCGGGGTGCGGAACAGGTCGATGACTTCCTGCGACAGGGTCGTGTCGGAAGCGGCGAGGGCCTGGTGGACCTGCAGCCACTCCACGCCCGTGTGCAGGGCGGCGGCGCCGAAGCCCGTGACGAAGTACAGAATCAGGAACTTTTTCGTTCCCAGGGCCCGCTCCACCACCATGCCGAACATCACGAGGGTGTACATATTGAAGAAGATGTGCCACCAGCCGCCGTGCATGAACATATGCGTGAGCGGCTGCCACCACCGGAAGAGCGGGGAGGCGGGGTAGAACATCGCGAAGGTCCCGATCATGAAGTTCTCGTTGATCAGCGTGGCCACGAACATGATCACGTTGACAATGAGGATGCTCCGGGTGACGGGCGGGATCCTTTCGAGGAAATTGCTTTGGAAGGCCATCAGAATCGTTTGTCGATTTCGTCCAGCGGCAGGATGCTGATGATCCGGCGGCCGGAGGAGGTGAATTCAGGGTTGGAAGAGGAAAGGAGGGCGTCCACCAGGCGCTGCGCCTCCGTCGGGGAGGACAGCTTTTCGCCGCCGGACGCGCCCAGGACGGCGAATTTCTGCGCCAGGGACTGGACCATCGTCTCCGGCAGGGAGCCGTGGTCGTCGGCCAGGATGAGGGTGAGGTCGCCCACCATCGTATGGACCTTGCCGGCCTCGGTGCTGTAGCCCTCCGGGACGCCGTTCACGACGACGGTGTCGGTGCCGAAGGCCTCGATGTCGAAGCCCAGGCGCTTCAGCAGGTCCGCGTTCGCGTCGAAGAGCAGCCGCCCTTCCACGCCCACATTGACCTGCACCGGGAACAGGACGCTCTGGCTCACATGGGCCTCCTGGGCCAGCACTTTGAGGAAGCGGTCGAAGAGGATGCGCTCCCGGGCGCGGCGGACGTGGACGATCATCACGCCGGAGGCCGACTGGGAGAAGATGTACTTGCCCTGGACCACCAGGACCTGCGCCGTAGGCATCGTCCGGTCCTCGAAGAGCTTGCCATAGTCCTCGTGCTTGTCGATGGTGTAGGAGGGGCGCATCGGGGCGCCGGAGCCGCCTGTAGAGCCGCCCGCGGGCGAGAAGTCCCGGACGTCCAGGTTGCCGTCGCCGGCCGTGAAGGGGTTGTAGGTCGGGTCCACGCCGGCCGTGGGGATGCTCACGGGGCGGTACTCGCCGAAGCGAGGGCCGATGACGGGCAGTTCCCGGGCCTCGGGATTGTCGAAGTCGATGTCGCCGCCGGCGCCGCCGCGGGCCGTGGCCTCACGGACGCAGGCGTACAGGGTCTGGAAGATGACGCTGTCCTCCTCGAACTTGATCTCCGTCTTGGTGGGATGGATGTTCACGTCGATGGTGGAAGGGTCCACCTCCAGGAAGATGAAGTAGGACGGCGTCGTGCCTTCGGGAATGAGGGCCTCATAGGCCTTCATCACCGCCTTGTGCAGGTAGGGGCTGCGGAAATAGCGGCCGTTGACGAAGAGGAACTGGTTCCCAAGGGTCTTTTTCGCCGCTTCGGGCCGGCCCACGAAGCCGTGGATCCGGACCAGGGAGGTATCGGCCTGGATGTCCATCACCTCGCCCACGAGCTGCGGGCCCAGGAGGTCCGTCACGCGGAACTTGAGGGACTTGGCCTTCTTCAGGACGTGGATGTCACGGCCGTTGTGCGTGAGGGTGAAGGCGATTTCGGGCCGGGTGAGGGCCACGCGCTGGAATTCCTCCAGGATGTGGCGGAACTCCACGTTGTCCGACTTGAGGAACTTGCGGCGAGCGGGGATGTTGTAGAAGAGGTTCCGGACGGCGAAGTTGGAGCCTTTGGGAGCGGCGACTTCGCGCGTGGAAATGTGCTCGGAGCCGGAGAGATGGACCTCCACGCCCACTTCGTCCTCCTCGCGGCGGGTCCGCAGGACCACGTCCGCGACGGCGGCGATGGACGCGAGGGCTTCCCCGCGGAAGCCGAAGGTGGTGATCTCCTGCAGGTCCTCGGCGGTGGCGATCTTGGAGGTGGCGTGGCGCTCGAAGCACAGCACGGAGTCGTCCGGGGACATGCCGCTGCCGTTGTCGATGACCTGGATGAGGGTGCGGCCGGCGTCGGTCACCGTCACGGAGACCTCGTCGGCCCCCGCGTCCACGGCGTTCTCCATGAGTTCCTTCACCACGGAAGCGGGCCGCTGGACGACCTCTCCCGCGGCGATCATGTCCGCGATGTTCCTGGGGAGTATCTTCAGTTCCATCTAGACGCCGAGCAAGCCGTAAATCTTGGTGACATAGATCAGCACGAGGGCGATCAGCAGCAGGGTGATGACGCCGATGATGGCCTGCGTGCGGGAGGCGGTGGTGCAGGTGCGCTTGTAGTTGCCGTCGCGCCAGGCGCCGCGGATGCTGCTGCCGGGCACGTACTTGCCTTCTTCCTTGGCTTTCTCGTTGGAACCGTCCACGTCACCGAACATGCGGCGGCGCTCCTCCTCCTCGGGATCGTAGTAACGGGGCTTGTAGTTGAACACCCGGTGTTCGGGGTTTCCGAAGAAACCGAAATTGAAACCTGCCATAGCCGCTTCGTTTTAGTCTTAACTTACAAATGTAGCATTTTTTTCGTTACCTTTGTGGCTATGGAACTCAGAATCGGAAACGGATACGACGTGCACGCCCTCGAGGAAGGGCTGCCCATGTGGCTGGGCGGGGTGAACATCCCCTCGGCGATCGGTTTCGTGGCGCACTCGGACGGCGATGTGGCCATCCACGCGCTCTGCGACGCCATTCTCGGGGCCTTGGCCCTCGGCGACATCGGCCATCTCTTCCCCGACACGTCCGACGAATGGAGAGGCATCGACAGCAAGATTCTGCTGGCGAAAGTCGTCGCCCTCATCGGCGAACGCGGCTGGCGCGTGGGCAATGCCGACATCACCATCGCTCTGCAGCTTCCCAAGCTCGCCCCGTACATCCTGACGATGCGGGAAACCCTCGCCCGCGTGATGGGCGTTCCCGTCGACGCGGTCTCCGTGAAGGCCACCACCACCGAGCACCTGGGCTTCGTGGGCCGGGGCGAAGGCTGCGAAGTGTGGGCTTCCGTCTCCGTGATTAAACCTTGACGACCGATTCGTGTCAAAAGAACTGTCCGATTGATTAAGGAGACAGTTTTTTGATGTTATATCTGATATGAAAGCTTTACGAATCCTTGCAGCGGCAGCGGGAGTGCTGTGCGCTGTGACCCTGTTTGCGCAGGAAGGACGTCCGGAGCGCGGCGGCCGTGGCGGCCGCGGCGGTCGCGGCGGTTTCCCCGAACCCGTTACGGACAGTGTCTGGGTGATCCAGCGTACCCAGGAAATGGTCGAGAAGTACACCCTCACCCCCGAGCAGGAGGCCCAGGTGCGCGAACTCAACGTCAAGTATGCCCCGCAGATGAACTTCACCCCGCAGCGTATGGGTTTTGACGGCGAGAACGGCGAACGTCCCGACTTCCGCTCCATGACTGACGAGCAGCGGCAGGAGTTCATGCAGAAGATGCAGGCCCAGATGGGCGAAATGCAGGAAAAGATGCAGGCGATGCAGGAGGCCCGCAAAGAGTATGAGAAAGAGCTCGAGAGCTTCCTGGACAAGGACCAGCTGAAGGCGTACCGCAAGGATCGCCGTCGTCAGGAAGCTGAGATGCAGCGCCGCATGCAGGGCGGCGGCCGTCCCGGCGGCATGGGCCCTGGCGGCCCCGGCGGTTTCCCGGGCGGTGGCATGGGCCCCGGCGGTGGCTTCCCCGGTGGCGGCGGCTTCGGCGGCTTCTAGTCGTCCCGCTCAACCCGCTGAAAAACAGCGCCTTACACAAAACTCCCTGGTACATTTGCACCAGGGAGTTTCTTTTAAGTGGCTGTGCGTCAGGCGGCTAGGCGGGACGCGGGGTTACTTCTTGATGAATTCGACGCGGCGGTTCTTGGCGCGGCCTTCGTCGGTCTTGTTGTCGGCGACGGGTTCATGGGCGCCCTTGCCCACGGCGCGGAGGTTGAACGGGTCCACGCCCTTCTCCTCGAGGGCCTTGACGACGGCCTCGGCGCGCTGCTGGGAGAGCGGGTCGTTGATCTTGTCGGAGCCCTGGTTGTCGGTATGGCCCTGCACCTCGAAGCGGGCGTTCGGGTTCTTCTTCATATAGTCGGCGACCTTCTCGATCTCCTCCATCGACTCGGGCTTCAGCGTGGCCTTGCCGGTCTCGAACAGGATGTTGTTCGTCACGAACTTGCCGGTCTCGGCGATGGCCTTCTCGACGGCGGTCATGGACTGTTCGTTCCGGTCATACAGTTCGACAGCGCCCTTGGCAATCACGACATTGCGGACAAACGTCAGGTTCGTATGATCGAAAGGAACCTGGAAAGACATCCATGTCGGCTGCTTGACCTTCGGCAGATTGATCACCCGGTTACCGTCAAAGTAAACCTTCAATGCGCGCTTGTTGAACGAAAGCGCCACATGGTGCCAGCCCTGCTTGAATTTGTATTCAAAGCTCACTTCCCGGGTATCCTTGCTGCCCGAGTCATTATTATAATTGGCATGATGGTCCCACGTAGCGCACACACCATGGACCAAGCAAAAAGCGCAGCCTTCGCCATAATAACCGCTCCATTCGGAACGGTCCGTGTTATCGGCCAGACAGAGTTTCAGGTCATTCAAGCCGACGTCATCCTTATCATCCCAATAATAGAAATCATACTCGATGGTGAATTCTTCAGGCAAGTAGGCTCCCTGTTCCTTAATCAGCGGCGTGATGACACCGTTATTGTTAATCTCGACGGCCTTGATTCCGCCCAGGGTCTTGACCTCGGCGCTGCCGTCCAGCAGGTCCCATTTGGAAGGGAACTCGCCCACCACCTCGGCCGTGAAGTCATCCTCGAACAGAATGACTTCGCCCCGCTTGAAGTCGGTCGATGTGGCCGCCTGCGGATTCTCCTCACCCACGACGGGAGCATTATCCTCGTCGGCCTTCTTGTCTTTCTTATCCTTTTTCTTGCCGTCGAGGAGGTCGTTCACGCCCTTCTCGACCTTGTTGCCGAGGTTGTTCTCGACAGCCTGCTTGGCGCGCTCGCCGAGGCGCCCGAGGATGCCCTGGGCGGAGGCGGTGCCGCAAATCAGCGCAAGGAGCGCTGCAGTGAGGAAGTACTTTTTCATAACAGTGCGATTATTAGTTTCTAAAGGATGCCTTGCTCGATGCTCATCCGGACCATCTCCGCCGAAGTGGAGGCGGAGAACTTGGCGAGAATCTTCTTCCGGTGCCACTTCACCGTCTCGGGGCTCAGGGAAAGGGCCTCCGCGATCTGCGGGGTAGTCATTCCTTGGGCGATGAAACGGATAATCTGGCGTTCCCGTCCGGTCAATTGAGGGGTCTGGTCCATGATGTGAATCTTACCACTTACAAATTTCACTTTAAAAAAGGGCAAAAACACCACCCCAAAGGGTGGAAATCGGGGGTGGTTTTCCATTTCCCCCCTCCCTTCCCCGCTTTTTTCCTAACTTTGTGTCCATGAGACATCTCGCCATCACGCTCGCGCTGCTCGCGGGGGCCTTGCTCCCCGCCGGCGCCTACACCGACCACCGCGGCCACAATGTGGACTCGCTGGAGCGGGTCGTAGCCCGCTGGACTCCCGAAGCCGTTGACAAGGCCTCGGAGGAGGAACTCATCGACCTGAATCGGGCCTACCGCGACCTGATGCTGGGGTATGAGGTCATCAACGGGGAGAAGGCGGTGTTCTACGCCCGGAAGGCGATCGCGATCAGCCGCCGGAAGGGATGGACCGAGGCCACGGGCGACGCCGCCCGGCACATCGGCCAGTATTTCTATGCCCGGGAACAGTTCGACAGCGCGATGGTGTGGTTCCAGGAGTCCCTCGCCTGCGTGGAAAAGATGGCCGCCGGGGCCACTTCCCCGAGCCATCCGGAGGGATACGCGGAGGTCGACATCGACGACAGCCGCTCCTCTCTGTACGGGGCCATCGGCAACCTGTACAATGTGATGGGCGACATCCCGACGGCGATGGACTACTACGGGAAGGCGGGCGAAATCTTCGACAAGCACGGCTGGAACGAGAGCAATTCCGTCCTGTACTACAACATCGGCGAGACCTGGGTCGATGAAAAGGACTATGCCCAGGCGCTCCCGGCCTACGAAAAGTCGCTGGACTACGCCCGGACCGCGGGCGACTCCCTGCTGGTGGCCAATGCCCTGAAGGGCCTCGGCGGCCTGTATCTGGACACGGGCAAGACTTGGAAGGCGCTCCGCTGCCTGCAGGAGGCGGACAAGTATTATTCCCTGCACGACGACCAGGAATTCCGCTTCCGGATGGAGAACCTGGACTTTATGAGCCAGGTGCTCCAGGCGCAGAAGAAGGCCCTGGCGTGGTGGCTGGCGGCCCTGGGCCTGCTGGTGATCCTGCTGGTCGGCCTGACGCTGGTCCTGCGGCGGCTGCGCCGCCTCCGCCGGGAACAGGCCGAAGCGGCGGAAGTCATCGACGAAACCCTGGAGGAACTGCGGCCCGCCCCGGCGGAAACGGCCTCCGAAAAAGCCGCCGCCCCGAATCTTTCCGACCGCGAACGGCAGATTCTCGCCCTCGTCGCCGAGGGAAAGACGAATCCGCAGATCGCCGAGGCCCTCTTCCTGAGCCCCGAAACCATCAAATGGTATCGGAAAAAACTGCTGGTGAAATTCGACGTCCCCACCTCCGCCGCGCTCGTCTCCAAGGCGAAGGACCTGGGGCTGGTGTAAGGCCTAGAACTGGAAATAGATGAAGCTCTGGAGGTCGGCGGTGATGAACTGGTAGACGAAGACCACGACCAGGAACACCGCCAGGACCATCAGGAACAACGGAAGCGACGCGAACCGGATGCGGTAGCGCCGCTTCCATTTTTCAGGGATCCAGTGGATGAGCATCCCGACGGCGAAGACGATGAGCACGTACCGGTGCTGCCAGGCGACGTGCGGCACGATGGACAGGTTCCAGGCCGACCCAATCTGGGTCACCATATTCTTCGCGGTGTTCCACGCCTCCTCGTTCGCCAGGGCGGGATCCAGGTTGGACCCGCTGCGGAAGAACAGGCGGGTGAAGGTGATGAAGACGAAGGTCTGGAACACGGCCCAGGCGTTGGAGATCCAGGCGACGGCAGATCGCGGGTCAAGCCCGCGATGAGGGCGAGCGCGGGTGACCAGGTAGTACCCCAGCCGGACCAGCGTGCCGATCGCCAAAACGAGCGTCCAGACGAAGAAGAGGTTCCAGACGGGGGCGGGGGTCCAGCGGGCGAGCCCGAACATCAGCGCGCAGAGTGCGCAGATGAAGGCCGCCTGCACGGGGCGGGACCATTTCGTCCAGATCTTGTAGACAATCTGGCCGATGCCGTTCAGGCCGCCCCAGATCATGAAGTTCCAGCTCGCGCCGTGCCAGAGGCCGCCGAGGAGCATCGTGTCCATGGAGTTCACGTGCGTGCGGAGCATCTTCCGGCTCTCGGGCTTCAGCCAGCCATAGACCAGCACCGACACCGTCACGAGCGCCACCGCGAAAGCCACCCACCACGACCCGGACAGGAACGAGCCGATGACCGCGACGGCGAAAATGATGATGTACGAGCCCCAGGTGGCGTTCCGGTTGCCGCCGAGGGGGATGTACAGGTAGTCCCGGAGCCAGCGCGACAGGGTCATGTGCCAGCGGCGCCAGAACTGCTGCGCGTTCTCCGCCTTGTAGGGCGAGTTGAAGTTCTGGGGCAGGTAGAAGCCCATCAGCATCGCGACGCCGGTGGCGATGTCCGTATAGCCGGAGAAATCGGCATAGACCTGCAGGGAGTAGCAGAACAGGGCGGCGAGGTTCTCGAAGCCCGTGTACAGGAGCGGGTTCCCGAACACCCGGTCGCTGAGGTTCACCGCGAGGTAATCGGCCAGGACGAGCTTCTTGACGAGGCCGTTCAGGATCCAGAAGACGGCGATGCCGAACCAGCGGCGGCTCAGGTTGTAGGGCTTGTACAGCTGCGGGAAGAACTCCGGCGCGCGGACGATCGGCCCCGCCACGAGCTGCGGGAAGAAGGTCAGGAAAAAGCCGAAATCCAAGAAATTGCGGAGCGGCTCGATCTTCCCCCGCTTGACGTCCACGATGTAACTGACGGCCTGGAAGGTGAAGAAGGAGATGCCCACGGGCAGGATGATGGCATCCACGCGGAAGGCGGTCGTGCCCGTGAGACCGTTCATCAGCTCGCCCAGCACGTCCCGCACCTGGATGGACAGGCCGAACAGGTCGTTCAGGAAGTCCGCGATGAAGTACGCGTACTTGAAATAGGCCAGGATGCCCAGGTCCACCACCACCGATAGCGCGACCCAGAAGGTCTGCCAGGCGGGCCGGGCGCGGCGCAGCGCGCGGGCCGCGAAGTAGTTGTACGTCACGACAAAGAGCAGCAGCAGGAGGAACACGCCGCTGGTCTTGTAGTAGAAGAAAAGGCTGACGAAGAACAGATACGCGTTCCTCAGGAGCGGCTTCGAGTGAATCAACGAGAAGCCCGCGAACACCAGCGCGAAGAACGCCCAGAAGTAGAACTGGGTGAACAGCAGCGGGTGCGCGCTGTCGAAGGAGAACAGCGCACCGAGGAAATCCCGTATGATGTCCGTGAGGGTCATCGGGCCTGGGTGGCGTACGCGTCCATCAGGGCGTTGAAAAGGAGGTTCCCGAGAATCGTGTAGCCTTCCGGCGTGAAGTGGATGTGGTCCGGACGGGCGTACCCCGCGGTCACCCACGCATCCATCGACCCGGACCCGCCCATAATGTCGAACAGGTCCCAAAAGGCGCCGTCACAGCCGGCGGCGATCTCTTCGAACGCGCGCTCGGCCCGGGCGCCGTGAGGATTCGACCGGCCGTTCTTCCAGCTGTCGTTGCAGGAGGTGAACAGGAAGGCACAGTGCGGGTTCGCACGCCGCACCTGCTGGACCAGCTTTCCGTAGTTGGAGATGAAGCGGCGGGCGTCGAAATCCGCCCCCTGGAGGTCGTTGATGCCGATGGAGAAGATCACGAGGTCCGGCTTCACGAGCTTGAGGTCGCGCGTGAAATCCTCGCACTTGAGGAACGAGGAGGTTGCGGCGCCGTTGACGCCCACCTCGCTCACGGTCAGGCCGTTCGCGGGATTGTCCAGGTACAGGCCCTTGAGGGTGAACCGGCCCGGGAAGCCCAGGAAGCCGACGCGGAAATAGTCGATGTAGCGCGGCAGGTCGAAGTGCCAGCGCTCGTCCATCTGCCGGCCGTGGAGCGTGTCCCGCCCGGACAGGATGACGGGCTCCAGGTCGCCGTATCCCAGCACGTCGATGCTGCGGAACGTGAAACGGAGGTCCCACATCTTGCGCTCCTCCGGGACCAGGTCCAAGGCCACCGTCGCAGCGGTGTCGGCCGTGGTCACGGTCATGCCGCTGACGCCCATCACCGTTTCCGGGTTCAGGCAGCGGCTGGAGGTCCAAGTCCCCGTGTAGGAGGACTGGTAGCCCATCGGGGTGTTCGTGCCCGCCGCGGCGTAAGGGAACACGAGGCCGCGGCCACCGTCCATGCCGTAGCGCAGGGCCATCAGGTTCTTGCGGAGGGTGTTCGTCCAGGTGCCGCCCTGCACGTGCGAGCCGCCGATGTGCAGGATGCGGACGTCCCCGCGTCCGGTGAGGACGAGGGTGTCCAGCTTCCGCAGGAAGGCGTCGAAATCGGCCGAGGAGCCGCCCGGGAACTGGAGGGCGTTCCGTTCGATGCGGGCATACGACATCGGCGGAATCCGGCGGCGGAAGCGGTTCTGTGCGCCCGCGGGGAGGAGGGTGGCGGCAAGGGCCGCGAGGAGAATCAGTCGTTTCATCTTCCCATTCTTTGCTGGACCGCGGCGGCCGGGAGGGTCTTCCGCAGGTCGTAGAAAGCATAATACGTAAGGAAGGACCGGGACAGCGTCTCGCCCACGACCTTGGCGCCGGCCGGGGTGAAATGGACATAGTCCGGTCCTGCGTAGGCCGGACTGTGCCGGACCCACTGGGCCATCGAGTTCTGCCCGCCCATCATCCGGTACAGGTCCCAGTAGGCGGCGTCGCACGCGAGCGAAACGGCCTTCAGGGAGTCCACCAGCTCGGGCAGGCGGCGGTAGGAGACGATGCGGCCGTCCTCGGTGGAGGCCGCCATGTCGGACGGGCCGATGAAGAGGATCTTCGCGTCCGGGGCCACATCGTGGTAGTAGGCGATCTGCTCCCGGACCTTGTCCATATAGCCGGAGATGGCCTTGGTCGAGCCGGCCGCCGGAACGAAGTTCCCGCCGAACTGCAGGATCACGAGCCGGGTGTCGTCCAGCTCGAAAGCCGCTTTCATCAGGGCCGTGTCGATGCGGGTGAGGATATGCCCCGTGCTGCCGCGCATCGGGATGTTGTCCACGGTGACACCGGCCGTTCCGTCGGTGGAGACGCCGTAGATTTCCGCGCTGCCCGCGAGCTTGAGCGTCGCCTTCTCGACGGGCCGGGAGAAGGTCCAGGTGACCCAGGTCACCCCGTCCTTCCTCCGGAAGGCGGGCGCGGGCTTCAGCGTGTCGGACTGCGCAGTCACGGTGAAATCGTCCGACGCGCGCCCGTACAGGACGGACACGGACTGGAAGGTCCGTGCGTGCATCTGGGTGGATTTCTGCTTCTGCGCGCGGATGCTCACGGTGCCGGTGCCGGAGAATCCGGTCACCTGCGCCAGGGGGCCGTAGCGCCGGTGCCCGGCGCGGCGGGTGGTGGAATCTCCGAACATCGTGTAGGAGATGAAACCGCCCGAGGAGGAGCGCGAGATGGACGCCATCGGCGTGTTGGTCAGCGCGGGGAACATCCCCGTGCCGCGCCCGCCGAAGCGCGTCTGCAGCGCTTCCCGCAGGTTGGAGGAGATGCGGTCCAGCTCGATCTGCGAATCGCCGTAGTGCGCCACGCGCACGGTCCTGCCTTCCTTCCGGGCCTGTTCGAACGCCCGGAACACCGGGTCGAAGAACGTATAGTCGTCGTTCGGCAGGTAGATCCGGTCGGGATTCTCATAGAAGAACTGGCGGTAGAAGTCGAACGTGTCCCCCAACATCGCGAACCGCCCGTCCAGGGCGTTCAGGACCGAGTCCACATCGACCTTCTTCTCCTTGGCGTCCCGCACGTGTCCGGCATACGAAGCGAAGCGCAGGCGCTTCGTCCCGAAGCGCACCCCTTCCGCCGGAAACACGGCCCACGCCGCGCCCAGCATCAGGAACACCCCGAGGATGAAGAACAGGACCTGCCTCGCTTTCATAAGGCTACTGGACGGTAATTTCGAGGGAAACGACCGCCTGACGGCCGTCGGCGTAGGTCAGCCGGGCGTCGACCGTATGGAGGCCGGCGGTCAGGGTGACGGAATCGGCCCCGGCGGGCTCGTCGTCATAGTACCAGACGACGGAAGCGGGGGCTTCCAGCGCATCGGCACGGACGAGTTCGAAGGTGAAGCGATCACCGGCTCGATAAGCGCCGCTGTCGGCGATGGTCGGGTAGTCCACCCCGTCGTACGGGATGGTCGCCGTCAGCGTCACCTGGTTGTTGGCATAGGCGATATGGCTGAAAGAAATGGCTCCTTCGAGGCCGTTCCAGCTGATCGGGGTGAATCCCGTCACGTGCTTGGATCCCGGGAAAGGAAGGTCGGGGCTGTATTCGTCGTCGAAATAATAGGCGCCCGCATAGCTGTAAAAGCCGTACATCAGATTGCTTGGATCCGCGGCCGGAACGACGTAGAAGCAGGGATGCGAACCGTTTTCGTTGATGGAATTGTCTATTGCCCAGTTTGCCCAGAGATCGGCGGCGGTTGAAGAGCCATCGCTCAGCTTCACCGTCCGGTTGGACTTGTCCACGTGGTAGACGACCAGTCCGTGGGCGGCCAACCCGGCATCCCAGCCGTTGGAACCGCGGCACTCGTACACGAAATACTCGCCGTTCATGTCGGTAGGCGTCCGGTAGACCACATTCTCGTCCACGGACGGGATGGTATACGTGCCGGCCGTCGAGAATTCCCGGTAGTCGGTCTCTTTCAGCCAACCCAGCAGCATCCGTTCCTCGAAATTGAAATACGGAGGCGTCCGCCCGTTGTTGTTGTACGAACCGCCGTCCATCGGGGAGAAGAAAAATAGGCCACCTGCCTGCCCGTTGGTCTCATAGTCCGTATCGTAGAAGTCCGGAACGCCCATCGCATGGGCGAACTCGTGGCACGCCGTTCCGATGCCGCACATCTTCCCGTCCTGGCCATTCACTTCGTTGGTGCAGGCATAGGAATCGATGGCCATGCCGTCCAGCTCCAGGCTCTTCCCAGCCTCGCTGAGCGACCACTGATGCGGCCAGATGGTGTTGGAGGCGCCGCCGTCGGCCTCGCCCTTGCCGGCGTAGTACATGAACACCAGGTCCACCTTCCCGTCGCCGTCATTGTCGTACCGGGTGAAATCGATGTCCTCGTCCAGCTTCTTGCAGCCGTCGATGATGGCATCCTCGGGCCGCTTGTCATTCCCGCTATAGTCGTTTGCCCCGTAATAGGCATAGGTATTGTCCAGCTGGACAGGACCGTATACGTCGAAAATCGGCTCGAAAACCCCGTGGGAATTGTCGTAGTAGTAATCCCGCGCGGAACCGGTACCGCCGTTGACGGAATACCCCGTCTCGTTCAGGAGGGCGGTGAAAGCGGCGTTGGGATCTTGGCTCGTCGAGAACTGCTTGTTCGAGAACTCGACCAGGATGACGAGGAAATGCTTCTTTCCGATGGCGATCGGCGAGCTCGAGGCGCGCCGGGCGGCGCGGTGCTGCCGGGCGGCAGACCGCCGCTCGAGGCCCTGGCGCACGATTTCCGCCACCGTGATTCCCTGGGCGGGACGGTAGTAACCGTCCGCCGACAGGGTGACCAGGCGGCCGGCGGCGTCGGTCGTCCAGTGGGCGAACTCGTCACCGTGCTGCCGGAGGACGATCTTCGTCCCGTCCGGCTGGACATATTCGATCTTGCCCGGGTAGGCGGGAATGGCGTTCAGGAACTGGAAGCCGGCGAGCAGCGCAAGCAGCGCAAAAAGGATGTGTTTTCTCATGGCTTCTTACTTTTTGAGGATGATACCTTGGCCGGAACCGTCTCCAAGCCACACTTTCGGGCCGTCTTCGCGGACGACCTTGAGGTCGCAGGTGCGCTCCAACAGGACCTTGCGGCCTTTCCGGTACAGCAGGGAGACCGTCACCGCGTCGCCCTTGGTCAGGGACGGGTCGTAGCCGGAAACCACCAGCTGCTCCTTCGTGGACGCCTTCAGGAGGACGAACTCGAGCTTGCCGTCGGGATAGGAACGGAACAGCTGGTCCACCCCGCGCTCATACGTCCACGCCGCGCCGGCATAGTAGCTGCCGTACTCGGACGAGGCGACGAGCGGATCCTCCGCCACGGCGCCGGAAACGGACGATTTCTTGTACAGGACGACATCGTTCTGGGATCCCTGCTTGTAGCAGGAGAACCGGGGCGACTGCGTGTTCTCCCGGATGTACCGGGACTCGCCGGCCTGCGCCACGATGTTGGCCACGCCGCCGCTGACCGTCACGGTCCAGCTGGAATTGCCATTCTTATCCTTCGACTCCCTCAGGACGTTCTTGGAGCTCGCCGAGCTCAGGTAGCCGCTGCCGGTGTAGAAGGCCCACGTGCCGGCGGAGGCGCCGGCTTCGAGCGTCAGGGACGTGGCCTTGCCCGGATCGGTCACCACGCCGTTTTCCGTGGTGACGGCCACGCGGCTCCGGTGCGCGGTGCCTGTGGAGACCTGTCCGCCCAGGGCATAGGATCCCTCCTTGTTGACAATCAGGACCTCGTCCCCGATATGGATCTCGGAGACATCCGTCACGCGAACGTACTGGTCGGAGCCGCCGGCGAACGTGATGCCCGCCATATCCACGGAGAAGCTCGCCACCTTGCCGGAGGTGAACTTCCGCCCTTCGGGGAAGGTGATCTCCTTGGTAAGGATGCCATGGGTGGTGTAGACGGACAGGGCGAGCGTCTGACCAGAGACGTCCACCGGGGCGCAGGCGAACCAGAGGTCGCCCGACGCGTCGGTGTCCAGCGCGATGGTGTGCGACGCCCCGTTCGAGGTCAGGGTGCCGTCCTCGGCCCAATACCACTCACCCACGACCGGGGTGCTGAAGGTCAATTCCACCTTGCTCACGGTGGCGTCTTCCAGTTCCAGGTTCTTGAGGGAAAGGCGGCCGTACGCCGTCAGGTGCGCGAAATGGAGCTGCACCTTCTCCGGGAACGCCGTGGATGCGGCGGATTTCGCGACCAGGAGCTGGGCGGCTTCGTCCACGGAGTTCTCCAGCGGCTTCTGGTCCGCGGCCACGTACACGCTCCAGGCGCTGCGGCTCGGGCTGATGGCCCGGGCGGCGGAAGCCGGAGAAACTGCGTAGAAGGTATACGGAGATGTCGCGTCGGAGGCGTCGAAGGAGGCCTCGAACCAGGCCGTCGCGCCGTCTTCCGCGGGCGTGACGGCGGAATTCACGGCCTTTCCATAATTCATCGACAGGAGGATGTCGCTGTCGTTCCGGGTCCATAAGGTCCGATAAACCCCGTTCTCGGGGGCCGCGAAGGCGGTGCGGGTATCCGCCGCGCCGGCCTGGAAACGGACCGTCTTCAGGGACCCGGGTTCCGGGATTTCCTGCTCGGCCTGGCGGCAGCCGGCGAATGCGGCAAGGGCGATCAGCGCCCCGAAGGAAGTCTTGAGAATCTTCTTCATCGGTACTGCTAATAATCACCCCACGGATCGTCCGTGCCCGGGTCGATATCCCCATTTCCTCCCGACAGGAGGAAATTCCATTCCGTCCGCAGATCGACCATGCGGACCGTCGGTTTTTCGTATAAAAGTCTGGTTTTTTCTGTCATCGCTGTTTCTTTGCGCATATCCTGCAAATATACGCAAAAAAAACAGGCAGGTCAATAACGACCCACGAGAAGACCCTGCGTGCGGGGGTGGAAGCCCGCCGGGACGGGCGTCAGGAGCGGCCCTGTGGCCGCTTCCGCGCTCCGGGTGCGGCCCTCGATCAGGCGCAAGGCGACCGCGAGCATCGTTTCCTCGGGGTCGCCGAGAGCGAATCCGTCCAGCGGATCGTCCTCCGCCTCGACGTCGGGAGCGATGCCGTCGGGCATCGAGAGGGTGACGCCGTTGCAGTCGGCATAGCGGGAGTACATCACGTAGATGCCCCAGTTGTCCACATAGGGAAGCGCCCGCTCATACTCGCTGTCACCCAGGCTTTTCTTGACCGAGTCATACCAGTCCTTCGCCTGCATCAGATAGCCCGCGCAGTACTTGCCGCTCGTCCGCCCGCCGACGAGGATGACGTCCATATACGGGCGCAGGCAGCAGACCAGGCTTTCCGAGGCCGATGCGCTGGACTCCGTCGCCAGGACATACAGGCGCGGGAGGTCAGGATTGGCCCCGACCGTCGAAATGACTTGCAAGGCGCCGTGGTTGCGGAACATGAAACCAGTCTCGAAACGGGTCGGTTCCTCCTTCTGCTCGGCGGCCATTTTCGCATTGTAGATCTCCTGGGAAAGGACGCTGCCCGCCTCGACCACTGAGACGGGCGCCAGCATCGACGCCAGCACTTCCTCGGTGATCAGGTAGCCACCGCCGTTGTACCGGAGGTCCAGGACCAGGTCGTCTATGCCCGCCTGCACGAACCGGTGGAACACCTCGACCAGTTCCTGGCAGGAGTCCAGCGTGAAGGACGTGTAATGCAGGTAGCCCACCTTCCGCCCGTCCGGCCGCTCCAGGATGCGGACGGTATGGACCGGATTCTCGTACATCTCCACCGCCGTGACGGTCGCGGACCGGCCGTCGGTGAGACCCAGCTTCACCGTCCCGCCGCCGAACAGGTGGTCGCGGACGATCGCCTGGTAGTTGCCGGGGGTCATTTCCTGGCCGTTCACGGTGAGGATGGTGTCCCCGCGCTTGAGGCCCACTGCGGCCGCCGGAGAATCGGCATAAACATAGGTCAGCACCGCGCAGACGCGCTTATGGGTGCTGTCGTAATAATACAGCTGGAAATCCATCCCGAAGGTCCGGGTATGCCCGGAAACGCCGCCCACGAGCGAGGCGTAGTCGTCCGTCAACATCGTCCAGCGGTCGATGTCCTTCCCGGCGGCGTCCTTGTAGCGGATGTCCGCCACCTTCCGGATGGGCTCCTCCCAGTTCTCCCAGCGCTCCAGCGCAGGGGCGATCTCGTCCCGCCACAGGTAGTACTCGTCCATGACGTTCCACGCGAAGGTATTGACATACTTCCGCTGCAGCCTGGTCTCGTCGTCCAGCCGGTCGTAATCGTCCGGCATCTGCTTCCCGCAGCCGCCTCCCAGCATCGACAGGACCAGGAGGCCAAGAATCCATCGGGCTCGTTTCATACGGCAAAAATAACAAAAAAACACTTCCCTTGCGAGGGAAGTGCTTTTCGTGTACGCGCTGTGGATTACTCGGCGGCAGGGGCCTCGGCCTCGGCGGCGGGAGCAGCCTCTTCGGCAGCCTTCTTGGAACGGCTGCGGCGGGTGCTCTTCTTCTCCGCCTTGGGGGCGGCGAGGGCGGCCTCGTTGAAGTCCACCAGCTCGAGAAGCACCATCTCGGAAGCGTCGCCGCTGCGGAAACCGGTGTGGAGGATACGGAGGTATCCGCCCGGACGGTCGGCGATCTTCGGAGCGATCGTGCGGAAGAGCTCGGCGGTGGCGTTCTTGTCCTTCAGGTAGCTGAAGACCACGCGGCGGTTGTGGGTGGTGTCCTCCTTGGACTTGGTGATGAGGGGCTCCACGTAGGGCTTCAGGGCTTTCGCCTTGGCCTCGGTGGTCTCGATCCGCTTGTTCAGGATAAGGGAGGATGCCATGTTGGAGAGCATCGCTTTGCGGTGACCGCTCTTACGACCCAGATGATTGACTTTTCTATTGTGTCTCATGGTTAAACGATCTTTTTCTTAGGTTCGATATTGTACTTGGTGACATCCATTCCGAACGAGAGCTTCATCTTCTCGACGAGCAGGTCGATTTCGTTCAGGGACTTGCGGCCGAAGTTGCGGAACTTCATCAGTTCGGCGCGGCTGTAGGACACGAGGTCGGCGAAGGTGTCGATGTCGGCGGCCTTCAGGCAGTTGAAGGCGCGGACGCTCAGGCCCATGTCCGAGAGCTTGGTCAGCAGCAGGTGGCGCATCCGCAGGGACTCCTCGTCCAGCTCCTTGCTGTCGGACTCCACGGCGTTCTCCAGGGAGATCTTCTTGTCGTCCGTGAACAGCTTGAAGTGGTAGATGAGGATGTTGGCGGCATCCTGAAGGGCGGCCTCCGGGGAGATGGAACCGTCGGTGACGATCTCCAGGAGGAGTTTCTCGTAGTCGGTCTTCTGCTCGACGCGGAAGTTCTCCACCGTCCAGTTCACCTTCTTGATCGGGGTGTAGATGGCGTCCACGGGAATCGTGCCGATGGGCGTGTTCTCGTCACGCATCTCCTCGGCCGGGACGAAGCCGCGGCCCTTGGTGATCGTAAGGGTGATTTCCAGTTTGACGGAGGGCTCGAGGGAGCAGATGTGAAGCTCGGGGTTCAACACCTTGAAAGAAGACAATCCCTTGGAGATGTCCTCGGCGGTAAATTCGGATTTGCCGCTGATCGTGATGTTCGCCGTCTCGGTGTCCACGGTGTCCACCATCCTGCGGAAGCGGACCTGCTTCAGGTTCAGGATGATGTCCTGCATGCCTTCGATCACGCCGGGGATGGTCTGGAACTCTTCCTGGACCCCGCCGACCTTGATCTGCGAGATGGCGAAACCTTCCAGAGAGGCGAGGAGGATGCGACGGAGGGCATTGCCGATGGTCTGTCCGTAGCCAGGCTCGAGGGGCCTGAACTCGAAACGGCCGACGGTCTCGGTGCCTTCGAGCATGATCACCTTGTCGGGTTTCTGAAATGCTAAGATTGCCATAATACGAGTTTCTTGGTGTTAAACGCGGTTACTTGGAGTAGATGTCGACGATCAGCTGTTCGTTGATGCTCTCCGGAATCTCGGTGCGGGCCGGGATGTTCAGGTACTTGCCCACGAGGGTCTTGGGGTCGAACTCCAGCCAGGAATACTTGGTGGCGGAGGCGACGCTGTTCTGGATGACCTCGAGGCTCTTGGAACGCTCGCGGACGGCGATGGTCTGGCCGGGCTTCACCTGGCAGGACGGGACGTTGCAGACGACGCCGTCGAGGGTGATGTGGCGGTGGAGGACCAGCTGGCGGGCGGCGGCGCGGGTCGGGGCGATGCCCAGACGGTACACCAGGTTGTCCAGGCGGGACTCGAGCAGGAAGAGGAGGTTCTCACCGGTCTGACCCTTCATGCGGGCGGCACGGGCGTAGGTGTTGCGGAACTGACGCTCCAGGACACCGTACATGTACTTCACTTTCTGCTTCTCCTTCAGCTGGGTGCCGTACTCCTTCACTTTCTTGCGCTTGGAGGCGAGACCGTGCTGTCCCGGAGGGGTATTTCTCTTTTCGAAGTTCTTGTCAGGGCCATAGATGGGCTCGCCGAACTTGCGGGCGATGCGGGTGGTAGGACCAGTATATCTTGCCATGGTTCTTCTTCTTTAAGATGATTAGACTTTGCGGCGGCCCTTAGGACGGCAACCGTTGTGCGGCATCGGGGTGACGTCGATGATCTCGGTCACGACGATACCCGCGTTGTTGATGGTGCGGATGGCGGACTCACGACCGGCACCCGGGCCCTTCACGTAGCACTTGACCTTGCGGAGACCCGCATCGAACGCAGTCTTGGAAGCATCCTCGGCAGCCATCTGGGCGGCGTACGGAGTGTTCTTCTTGGAACCGCGGAAGCCGCACTTACCGGCGGAAGACCAGCTGATCACCTGGCCCTGGGCGTTGGTCAGGGCGACGATCACGTTGTTGAAGGTCGAGGAGATATGGGCCTCACCGTAGGCCTCAACCTTGACGACCCGCTTCTTAGTAGTTTGAGTTTTCTTTGCCATAACTGTCAGTCTTTACTTGGTGGCCTTCTTCTTGTTGGCGACGGTCTTCTTCTTGCCCTTGCGGGTACGGGCGTTGTTCTTGGTGCTCTGGCCGCGCACGGGGAGACCGCTGCGGTGGCGGATGCCGCGATAGCAACCGATGTCCATCAGGCGCTTGATGTCCATCTGGACGGAAGAACGGAGTTCACCCTCGATCTTGTACTCGTCGTTGATGAGGGCACGGATGGCAGCGATCTGTTCGTCGTTCCAGTCGCCGACCTTGATGGTGGGATCGATGCCACAGGTGGCCAGGATCTTGCTGGCGGAGCTGCGGCCGATACCGTAGATGTAGGTCAGGCCGATCACACCATGTTTGTTGTTGGGTAAATCAACACCGGCTATTCTTGCCATATTCTTTGCTTAGCTTATTGGTTACACAATTATCCCTGACGCATCTTGAACTTGGGGTTCTTCTTGCAGATCACGTACAGGCGGCCTTTGCGCCGGACGATCTTGCAGTCTTCGCTGCGCTTCTTGATGGATGTCTTGACTTTCATAGTCTTATCTTTTATTATTTGTATCTGAAAGAAATTCTTCCCTTTGTCAAATCGTAAGGCGAGATTTCAACCTTGACCCGGTCGCCGAGAAGGATATGGATGAAGTGCATCCTCATCTTGCCTGAGATGTTGCAAAGGAGGATGTGTCCGTTCTCCAACTCCACGCGGAACATGGCGTTGGGGAGGGTTTCGATGACTACACCGTCCTGCTCGATAGCTACTTGTTTGGACATTGTTCAAAAATCACATTAATTATTTGACATCAGTACTATAACGTTCCTTTCTCGATGAAATCGAAGGTCGAAAGCTGTTCAGCCCGGCCTTTCCGGACAACAACCGTAAGCTCGTAGTGGGCCGCGTTCTTGTGGTCGGCGGTGTGTACTGCCCAACCATTTCTTGCAAGATACACACCTCTGCCGCCCGCGCAGATCATCGGCTCGATACAGATGACCAGTCCGTCCGCCAGGCGAGCGCCGTGGCCCTGCCGCCCGTAGTTCGGGACGCCGGGAGCCTCGTGCATCTCCTTGCCCAGCCCGTGGCCTTCCAGCTCACGGACGACGGAGAAGCCATAACTTTCCGCATACGATTGCACCGCGTATCCGATATCGCCGGTCCGGTTTCCGGCCACCGCCTGCTCGATCCCCTTGTACAGGGACGCCTTGGTGACGTCCAGGAGCTTCCGGGTCTCCGCGTCCACCTCCCCGACCGGGAAGGTGTACGCGGAATCACCGTTGTATCCTTTGTACAGGGTTCCGCAGTCTACGGACACGATGTCGCCCTCCTTGAGGACATAGTCGGACGGAAAACCGTGGACGACCACATCGTTGACCGAGATGCAGAGCGCGGCGGGAAAGCCTTCGAAACCTTTGAAGGAAGGGATGGCACCGTGGTCCCGGATAAAGGTCTCGGCCACCTCGTTCAACTTCTCAGTTGTCACACCAGGGGCGACCCACTTACCGACCTCCGCCAGTGTACGGGACACCAGCTCTCCGTTGATCCGCAGGAGTTCAATCTCCTCTTCCGTTTTCGGCCTTACCATATTCGACGCTGTGATTTCCTTTCAAAGAACTTACATTCCGGACCGTCCGGTCAGACGGCCGGTCTTCATCAATCCGTCATAGTGGCGCATCAGCAGGTAGCTCTCAATCTGCTGCAGCGTATCGAGGACCACGCCCACCGTGATGAGGAGGGAGGTGCCGCCGAAGAAGCTGGCAAACTGATTGTTGATGCCGAAGATGTTCGCGAACGCAGGCATGATGGCGATGAACGCCAGCGCGATGGAGCCCGGAAGGGTGATCCGGGACATGATCGTGTCGATGTAGTTGGCGGTCTGCTTGCCCGGCTTGACGCCCGGGATGAAGCCGCCGTTCTTCTTCATGTCCTCGGCCATCATCGTCGGGTTGACGGTCACGGCGGTGTAGAAGTAAGTGAACACGATCACCAGGAATGCGAACACGATGTTGTACCAGACGTTCGTGTAGCTCGAGAAGGCGGCGGCGATGCCACGGGTGGCATCCCAGCGGCCCAGGAGCATCGGGAACATCATCAGGGCCTGCGCGAAGATGATCGGCATCACACCCGCGGCGTTGATCTTGAGCGGGAGGTACTGGCGGACACCGCCGTACTGCTTGTTGCCGATCACGCGCTTCGCATACTGCACAGGGACCTTGCGGACGGCCTGCACGATGGCGATGGCGGCGATGATGACGAGGAACCAGATGACGAGCTCCACGACGAGAATGAGCGGACCGCCCACGCCGTTGCCCGAGAACTTCTGGCCGATTTCAGCCACCAGCGCGTACGGGAGACGAGCGACGATACCGATCATGATGATGAGGGAGATACCATTGCCGATACCGCGGTCGGTGATGCGCTCGCCGAGCCACATGACGAACATCGTACCGGCCATCAGGATGACGGTGGACACGAGGTTGAACACGAAGCTGGACCAGCCCACGGCGATGGCGTTGCGCGGAATCATACCGGTAACGTACGCCGGACCCTGGATCGCGAGGATGGCGATGGTGAGGTAACGGGTGATCTGGTTCATCTTCCGGCGGCCGCTCTCGCCTTCCATCTGCATCTTGCGGAAGGAAGGGACGAACATGCCGAGAAGCTGGACCACGATGGATGCCGAGATGTACGGCATCACGCCAAGAGCGAAGATGGAAGCGTTGCCGAAGGCGCCGCCGGAGAACATGTTGAGCAGTCCGACGAGACCTTCCTGCGTGCCGCTGATGCCGCCCTTCAGCGCCTCCGGATCGAGACCCGGGAGGAGGATGTAGCAGCCCAGACGGTACACCAGCACAAGAAGCAGAGTGTAGATGATCCGCTTCTTGAGCTCTTCAATCTTGAAGATGTTGGTGATGGTCTCAACAAACTTTGCCATTTCGCTACTTCTTATTCGATGACGGTCGCCTTGCCACCGGCGGCCTCGATCTTGGCAACAGCAGACTTGGAGAAGGCGTTGGCCTTGACCTCGACGGCGGCGGTGAGCTCACCGTTACCGAGGACCTTGACCAGTTCGCCCTTGGAGGCGAGGCCGCAGCCGATGAAGGTCTCGACATCGAACTCCTTCAGGCCCTTGCTCTCGAAGAGCGCCTGCAGGGTGGCGACGTTGATGCCCTTGTACTCGACGCGAGTGGGGTTCTTGAAACCGAACTTCGGGAGACGGCGCTGGATAGGCATCTGGCCGCCTTCGAAACCGATCTTGTGCTCGTAACCGGCACGGGCCTGGGCGCCCTTGGTACCACGGGTGGCGGTGCCGCCCTTACCGGAACCCTGTCCGCGACCGACTCTCTTGCTATTGTGCGTTGCGCCCTTTGCGGGCTTCATGTTTTCAAGTTTCATCTCTCTGCTCCTCCTTAGTCAATAACTTCATAAGAAACGAGGTGGTGCACCTTCTCCAGCATGCCGCGGGTGATAGGGGTGTCCTCGACCTCGACGGTCTGATGCATTCTGCGGATGCCGAGAGTGCGGAGGTTGGCGATCTGACGCTTGGTCTCGCCGTTCTTGCTCCGGATCTGGGTGATTCTAAGCTTTGCCATAGTTTCTCTCTGATTATCCGTTAAACACCTTGCTCATCGCGATGCCGCGCAGACCGGCCACCGTGTAAGCGTCACGCATTTCGGTGAGCGCCTGGATCGTAGCCTTCACGAGGTTGTGCGGGTTGGAAGAGCCCTTGGATTTCGCGAGCACGTTCTGGATGCCGGCGGACTCGAAGACGGCGCGCATGGCACCACCGGCCTTCACACCGGTACCGGGAGCGGCGGGCTTCATGAACACCTCGGCGCCGCCGAAACGGGCCACCTGCTCGTGCGGGATGGTGGTGTTGATGATGGGAACCTTCACCAGGTTCTTCTTGGCGTCCTCGACGCCCTTCGCAATGGCGGCCGTGACCTCGTTAGCCTTGCCGAGACCGTAGCCCACCACACCATTTTCGTCACCGACGACGACAATGGCGGCGAAACGGAAGTGACGACCACCCTTGGTGACCTTCGTCACGCGGTTGATGGCGACGAGTCTGTCCTTCAGTTCAAGGTCAGACGTCTTGACTCTTTTAACGTTCGTATTTGCCATAGTCTCTTTTGATTAGAATGCGAGGCCGCCTTCACGGGCAGCATCGGCCAAACTTTTAACTCTGCCATGGAAGAGATAACCTCCGCGGTCGAAAGCGACCTTGGTGATACCCGCGGCGAGGGCGCGCTCGGCGATCGCCTTGCCGACGATGGCGGCGGTGTCGATGCCATTCTTGCCCTTGGTCTCGGCGGCGAGGGCCTTGTCGTTGGACGCGGCGGCAACCAGGGTCTTGCCCTCGAGGTCGTTGATGACCTGGACATAGATCTGCTTGTTGCTGCGGAACACGACCATGCGAGGACGCTCGGCGGTGCCGTTGACGTGTTTGCGGATACGGTAGTGGATCCTTCTTCTTCTTTCAATTCTATTGAGTGCCATATCTCTATCCTCCTATTATTTAGCGGAAGCGGTCTTACCGGCCTTGCGACGCAGGGTCTCACCGGCGAACTTGATACCCTTGCCCTTATAAGGCTCAGGACGACGGAACGAACGGATCTTGGCCGCGATCTGGCCCACGAGCTGCTTGTCGGCGCTCTTGAGGATCAGGACGGGGTTCTCACCCTTGCGGACCTGCGGGGTCTCGGCGGTCACTTCCTTCGGAAGCATGATCTGGATGTCGTGGGAGTAGCCGAGAGCCATGGTCAGCAGCTGACCCTGGGCGGCCACGCGGTAACCGACACCGACGAACTCCTGCTTGATGGTGAAGCCTTCGGACACGCCGACCACCATGTTGTGGACGAGGGCGCGGTACAGGCCGTGCATCGAACGGAAGCGGGGAAGGTCGCTGGGACGCTCGAACTTGATTTCATTTCCCTCGATGGTGACCTTGATGTCCGGATCGACTTTCTGGCACATCTCACCAAGAGGGCCTTTCACCTTCACGATGTTGCCGTCGAGAAGCTCAGCTTTCGTGCCGGCCGGAAGGACTACAGGCAGTTTTCCAATTCTTGACATATCTTGGATTCTTATAAATTAATAAACATAGCAAATCACCTCGCCGCCGACATTCATGTCCTTGGCTTCCTTGTCGGTGATCACACCCTTGGAGGTGGAGAGGATGGCGATGCCGAGGCCGTTGAGGACGCGCGGCATGTTCTTCACGTCCGCATACTTGCGGAGACCCGGGGTGGAGACGCGGACGATGCTCTTCACGGCAGCGGCCTTGGTCTCAGGGTGATACTTGAGCGCGATCTTGATGGTATTGAAAGGGTTGCCCTCGACCACCTTGTAGCTGAGGATGTAACCTTTCTCGCACAGAATCTTGGTGATCGCCAGCTTCATGTTGGAAGCGGGGATCTCGACGATCTTCTTACCGGCGAGGTAAGCGTTCCGGATTCTGGTCAGATAATCTGCAATAGGATCAGTCATAATTGTTCTTTCATTTAAAGGTTATCACCAGCTGGCCTTCTTGACGCCCGGGATGAGACCGGCGGAAGCCATCTCACGGAACTGGATACGGCTCAGACCGAAGTCGCGCATATATCCTTTCGGACGACCGGTAAGGGAGCAACGGTTGTGGAGGCGGACCGGGCTCGCGTTCTTGGGGAGCTTGTCGAGGGCGGCGTAATCACCGGCCTCTTTGAGGGCTGCCCGCTTGGCGGCGTACTTGGCCACGAGTTTTGCGCGCTTAACTTCCCGCGCTTTCATAGATTCCTTAGCCATGCTTCTATCTTAGTTATTATGTTTCTTGAACGGGAGACCGAAGGCCTTCAGAAGGGCGTGCGCCTCTTCGTCGGTATTGGCGGTGGTCACGAAAGTGATCTCGATACCGTGGATGCGCGGGTTCTTGTCGATCTCGATTTCGGGGAAGATGATCTGCTCCTTGATACCGAGGGTGTAGTTGCCCTGGCCGTCCATCTTCTCGGCGATGCCGTTGAAGTCGCGGATACGCGGGAGGGCGACACGCATCAGACGCTCGAGGAACTCGTACATCTTGACGTCGCGGAGGGTGACCTTCGCACCGATGGGCATGCCCTTACGGAGCTTGAAGTTGGAGATATCCTTGCGGGAAGCGGTGATGACCGCCTTCTGGCCGGCGATGATGGAGAGCTCTTCAGCGGCCTCCTCGACCAGCTTCTTGTCCTGGGTCGCGTCGCCGACACCTTCGTTGAGGGTGATCTTGACGAGGCGGGGAACCTGCATCACGGTGGTGTAGGAGAACTGCTTCATCAGCGCGGGAACGATCTCCTCTTTGTAGACCTTCTTGAGGTCCGGAACATATCCCTTGGGAAGCGCCTGGGCTTCGGCGGGCTTGTTAGTCTTCTTTGCCATAATTACTTGATCTCCTCTCCGTTAGTTTTCGCGATACGGACCAGCTTGCCATCCACGCGCTTGTGGGCGATCTTCGTCGGCTTGCCGGCGGCGTCCATCAGGTTGACGTTGGAAATGTGGATGGGGGCTTCCTTCTTGACGATGCCGCCCTGCGGCTGCTGGGGATTCGGCTTGGTGTGCTTGGAAACCATGTTGACACCTTCGACAACGACGCGGTCCTTGTCGCGGAGGATCTCCAGGACCTTTCCGGTCTTGCCCTTGTCGTTACCGGCATTCACGAACACGGTGTCGCCTTTCTTGATATTGAACTTTTTCATAATGCGCTACGATTAAAGGACCTCCGGTGCCAGTGAAACAATCTTCATGTAGTTCTCGCGGAGCTCGCGGGCGACGGGGCCGAAAATACGGGTGCCGCGGAGTTCGCCGGCGCCGTTCAGGAGGACGCAAGCGTTGTCGTCGAAGCGGATGTAGGAACCGTCGGCGCGACGGATCTCCTTCTTGGTGCGGACGACGACAGCCCGGGTGACGGTGCCTTTCTTGATGTCACCGCCGGGGATGGCGCTCTTGACCGTGACGACGATGGTTTCGCCGACCGTGGCGTAGCGGTGGCGGGTACCACCGAGGACGCGGATGCAGAGGACTTCCTTCGCACCGCTGTTGTCAGCCACAGATAAACGTGTTTCCTGCTGTATCATAATTACTTGACTTTTTCTACGATTTCAACTAATCTCCACTTCTTGGTCTTGCTCAGGGGACGGGTCTCCATGATGCGGACGGTATCGCCCTCGGAGCACTCGTTGTTCTCGTCCTGGGCCACGAACTTGGTGGACTTCTTCACGAACTTGCCGTAAATGGGATGCTTCTCGTGGGTTTCGACGGAGACGACGATGGTCTTGTCCATCTTGTTGCTCACGACGATGCCGACTCTTTCCTTACGAAGATTTCTTTCCATAGGACTTCACTTGTTTAGTTCTGCTGTTTTTCTTTCTCGGCAAGGATAGTGATCATACGGGCAATATCCTGACGGGTTTTTCTGATCTTGGACGTATCCTCCAGCGGAGAGATAGCGTGATTGAGCTTCATGGTGTCGAGGTTGTTCTTCTCGATCTCGATGCGGTCGCGGAGGTCGGCGATGGACATTTCGCGTACTTCAGTAACTTTCATTTCTCTAGCTCCTTAAATTATTCTTCGACATAGTCCCTGCGCACGACGAACTTCGTGGCGACCGGGAGCTTGTTGGCAGCCAGGCGCATGGCCTCGCGCGCGGTCTCGAGGGAAACGCCCTCGGCCTCGAAAAGGATGCGGCCCGGAGTGATCGGGGCGACAAAGCCCTGGGGATCGCCCTTACCCTTACCCATACGGGTATCAAGCGGTTTCGCGGTGAAAGGCTTGACAGGGAAGACACGGATCCAGATCTGACCCTCACGGTTCATGCGGCGGGAGATCGCCTGACGGGCGGCCTCGATCTGGTGGGCGGTCAGCCAGCAGTTCTCCAGGTTCTTGAGTCCGAAGGAACCGAATGCGAGCTGGTTTCCACGACCGGAATTGCCCTTCATGCGGTTTTTCTGTTCCCTTCTGAATTTTGTTCTTTTAGGCTGTAACATTGCTGTAATGTTTTAAAATTTTCCTTTATCGTCCCTAACTCGTTGATACTCAGCTGGTTGGGTGCATGTCGTCCCGATTTAGGGATTGCAAAGTTAGTCATTTTTTTTGAATCTGCAAGTTATTTTAGAATATTTTTCAAACTTTTCTACCGGGGTTTTTGATACTTAACTGTCTGATTTTATCGGCAGTTACGTATATTGTTGAAAAATTTCTGCTCGCATTTTCGACCGAGGCTTTTTCGGGGGTGCTCCGGAGAGGCACGGGACATTTGGCGAAATTTTTGCAAAGCAGTATCTTTGCGCCTTGAAATGAAGCGGCTGCTGGTCATATCGCTCCTCCTTGCGACGGTCTTCCCCGCCGCGGGGCAGCACGTGCAGGCGGCGATGCGGAAGGCGAAGGAGCGCGAGGAGGCGATGGCGCGCCGGATCCTGATGGACGACGGCGGCACCGGCCTGAGCGGCTACCTCTCGTACCGCGTGATGGACGGGGACACGATGTACTTCGACACCATCGACCCGGTGTGGGTCTTCTCCCGCAAGCAGCAGAAGGACTGGAAGAAATACTACAAGCTCGTCTACAATTTCGCCCGCGTGTATCCCTACGCGCAGGCATCGGGCCGGCTCCAGGAGATCGTGGACAGCACCATCACCGCCAACAACTACGGCCGGATGAAGAAGGACCGCTACATGAACGAGGTCCAGGGCATGCTGTTCAAAGACTTCGAAGGCGCGCTGCGGAAGATGACCATCTCCCAGGGCGCCGTCCTGCTGAAACTCATCGACCGGGAGACGGGGCAGTCGTCCTACTCCATCATCCACGACTACAAGAACGGCATCGCCGCCGGCTTCTGGCAGGGCGTCGCCAAGCTCTTCGACAACGACCTCAAATCCGAATACGACCCCGAAGGCGCCGACCGCGACCTCGAAGGCCTCGTCCAGGCCTGGCAGAACGGCACCTTCAAGTCCCTCTACTGGTCCATCTTCTGGGAGGACCCGCCGGAAGTGAAGGTCCCCGACTTCTACAAGACCGGCCCGTCCCAGCCAACCACCTGACGGTCGATGGTGCCCGCGGCGGCGTCGAAGACCAGCCAGTCCGACTGCGTGATCCAGTCATTGAGGAGCAGGAGGCGGGAAGGGCCGACGGGAAGGTCCACGGGACAGTGGTAGTGGCCGAAAAGGAAAATGTCCACCGGAGGCTCGCCGGAAGCCATGCGCTGGTCGTTGAAGGACGCGCAGAACTTGTACAGCGGCTCCCCCGCCCCTTTGAACACATAGCGGTCGCGCTTGCCCAGGCGGGAGCGCCGCGACCAGCCGTTGCCCAGGCTGAAGGCGAACCAGGGATGCAGGGTGCTGAAGCACGCCTGCAGGAAGCGGTTGTGGAAGATGCCCCGGAGGATCCGGTAGCCGCGGTCCACGGGGCC
This sequence comes from uncultured Bacteroidales bacterium, assembly GCA_947169405.1. Taxonomy (GTDB): domain Bacteria; phylum Bacteroidota; class Bacteroidia; order Bacteroidales; family UBA932; genus Cryptobacteroides. The sequence continues at coordinate 3,310 of CAMVPS010000005.1, read as the reverse complement.
GAGGCCGTCACCGTGCCCGAGGCAGAAGGTCCTGCCACCGATTTCCGTCACATACGGCTGCTGAAGAATCTTCATTCCCAGCACCTCGAAGTAGCCGTAGGCCCATACATCGTGGTTCCCCGGGAAAAAGTACACCTTCACGCCAGCGTCCATCAGGTCCGTGAGCGCGCCGAACACGCGCACATAGCCCTTCGGGACCACGTCCCGGTACTCGTACCAGAAATCCCAGATGTCACCCAGCAGGTAGAGCGCCTCCGTCTCCGCCGCCGGAATGCTCCGGAGAAAGGAGACGAACCGCGCCTCGCGGCCCGCCGGGTCCGCCACCCGGAGGCCCAGGTGGACGTCGGAGGCGAAGTATGTGAGATTTCTAGGCAAGGACGAAGATCAGGACCGCGACGAGGAGGCAGTAGGCGGCGAACCAGGAGAGTTTCGCCTTGCGGACGATGGCGATCATCACCTTGCAGGCGAACAGGCCCGCGAAGAAAGCCGCAACGAAACCGAGCACGAGGGCGAGGGCGCCCACGCCGTCCCCGAAGACTTCCTTGCCCATCGCGACCTTCAGCAAGTCCAGCGACTGCTCGCCGATGATGGGGATGAGGACCATCAGGAAGGAGAACTGCGCCATCACGTCGCGCTTCACGCCCGAAAGGAGGCCGGTGGCGATGGTGCTGCCGCTCCGGGACACGCCCGGGACGACGGCGAAGGCCTGGGCCACGCCCACCAGGGCGGCCTGGCCGTAAGAGATGCCGTTCCGGGTGTCCTTCGCCTTGGGGGCGCGGATCCGCTTGCCGATCTGGTCGGACAGGAGCAGGAGGGCGGCCGTGACGCACAGGCCCACGGCGACCTGCTTCAGCGAGCCGCTGAACAGGGCGTCGACCTGGTCCTTGAAGAAGAAGCCGACGATCATCACGGGGATGAGCGAGACGAGGATCTTGCAGACGTAGTCCGTCTCGTCATTGTACTTGAACTTGAAAAAGCCCTTCAAGAGCTGCCAGATGGCGCCCCAGAACACCACGAGGGTCGCAAGGACCGTGGCGAAATGGACCGTCACCGTGAAATCGAGAAAGCCTTCCCCGTCCACGCCGAGCAGTTCCTTGAAGATCATCAGGTGTCCCGAGCTGGACACCGGGAGGAATTCCGTCAGGCCCTGGACGATGCCCAGGAGAATCGCTTGCCACCACTCCATCGCCTATTCCTCCTTCTTGTCCTTGGGGCGGCGCATGATGGAAACCACCACCACGACGATCCCCGCGACGATGACGATCGGGGCGGCCACCAGCCGCCGGAAGTCGAACATCGCATAGTTGAACACCTGCGGGTCGTCGGACCCGCCGCCGGCGAGGAGGATGAACCCCGCCGCCATCACGAGCAGGCCGCCGATCATCAGCTTGAGCCCGCCGGCCGTCATGGCCATCTTGCTTTCGTTCGCGCCGGCGTTCTTGCCAGCGCTCTTGCTATCGTTTTTTTCCATAATTCAATTTGTCTTTTCGAGCGCAGCCGAGAAATCTACACGGCATACAGCTGGTCCCGGTCGAACCGGACCAGCCGGCCGACCACGATCCAGGTGCTCACCACGCAGATGAGGACGCCGCTCACGACGACGATGCCCATCGTCGCGAGGAGCGTGTCCAGGCGGAAGATCTCGAACAGCTGCACGAACTCCTTCCGCAGGATGAACAGGCCGCCCACCAGCAGCAGGATGGCCACCAGGGCCGCGAAGAGGCCCTGGAGGGCCGACTGGCCGATGAACGGGGCGCGGATGAATCCGCGCGTGGCCCCTACCAGCTGCATCGTGTGGATGGTGAAGCGCCGCGAGAACACGTTCAGCCGCACCATGTTGCCGATGAGCACGAAGGAGATGAACAGGAGCAGGAGGATGAGCACGCCCAGCACGAGGCCGATCTTCTGGAGGTTCGCGTTCAGGGCCTCCACGAGGGAGGTCTGGTACACGACTTCGTCCACGAGCGGCGAGGCCGACAGGGCCGTCTTGACCACTTCCAGGCTGTCCGGGGACACGTAGGCCGCCTCGAGGTTCACGTCGATGGAGACGGGGACCGGCGCCGTGGAGAAGACGTCCAGGAAGTCGCGGCCCAGCATCTGGGCCATCTCCTCGACGCCCTGCTCCCGGGAGATGAAGGTCGTGGCCTTCACGCCCGGCATCCCGGACAGGGAGGACTGGTAGGCGAGCGCCTGCTCCTCGGTCACGTCCTGCTTCATCAGGACGGAGACCTGGAGGTTCTCCTTGAAATAGTCGGAGACGCTCCGCGCGTTGAGCAGCAGGATCGACGCGACGCCCACCAGCAGCAGCACCAGGCTGATGCTGATCACCGTGGACACCCAGGCCCCGAAGAGCCTGCGCCGGACGAGTCTGTTGCTGAGATTCTGCATAGCACCCCTAATTTCGTCCAAAGTTAGCAATTCGGGACAAATCTCAAAAAAATTTCTTAACTTTGTATGTTAAAATATCATGTTATGGCTGATTCCGTCAAGAAAGTCCTGTTCGTCAATTCCGAGATGGTTCCCTACCTCCCGGAGAGCCCTGTCGGCAACCTCTGCCGGCAGCTCCCGCAGGGCATCCAGGAACGCAAGAAGGAGATTCGCGCCTTCATGCCCAAGTACGGCTGTATCAACGAGCGCAAGAACCAGTTGCACGAGGTCATCCGCCTGTCGGGGATGAACATCATCATCAGCGACGTGGACCGTCCCCTGGTCATCAAGGTGGCGTCCATCTCGTCGGCCCGCATCCAGGTCTATTTCATCGACAACGAGGACTACTTCCGCCGGAAGGAGATCTTCCGCGACGCCGACGGCAACTTCTTCGCCGACAACGGCGAGCGCGCCATCTTCTACGCCCGCGGCGTCCTGGAGACGGTGAAGAAGCTCCGCTGGGCCCCGGACATCATCCACTGCCACGGATGGATCTCCCACGTCCTTCCCCTGTACCTGAAGAAAGCCTACAAGGACGACCCCGTCTTCTCCGGCGCCAAGGTCGTGCTGTCCCTGTATGACGACACCCCCGCGGAGAAGTTCGCTCCCGGGCTGGCGGAAACCATCCTGTTCGGCGGCATCAAGCTCAAGGACGTCCCCCTGCCCGAGCAGGCCGGTGGCATGGAACTTGCTCAACTTGCCGCGCAGTATTCCGACGGCGTCATCCTGGGATCGGCGGGCGTGGACCCGGCCCTGCAGGCGTACGTCCGGGAGCTGGGCAAGCCCATCCTCCCCTTCGACGCGGCGGCCCTCGCCGACGGAAGCTATATGGACCAGTACAACGCCTTTTACGACAGTTTATCGAAATGAAATCCGCTTGTAG
>CAMVPS010000004.1:0-89144 GCA_947169405.1 uncultured Bacteroidales bacterium | reverse complement strand
GCATCGACGGAATCGACTGCATCAACATCTGCACGGGCCTGCTGCCCGACAACCAGCTCCTCCGCAAGGGGGCCGAGGTGTTCGGCCGCGCCTGCCACGGCGTGGGCGACGCCGTCCGGATCGGCGAGGGAACCTCCGCCGTCCTCCGCGGCCGCCAGTGCGCCTACGAGGTGATGATGGACCTCGGGAAGCGCGTGGACTACAGCGCCTACCTGACCATTTCCAAGGACTACGTCGACTCCCAGCAGCGGCCCGTCCGCCTGCTGGACAAGCCCGCGATGCCGTCCGGCGAAAGGAAGGCCAAGGGCTTCGTCATCGCGGACTGCCTGTACGGCTTCGCCTGCAACCCTTGCTCCTTCTCCTGCAAGCAGGGCGCGATCACCAAGAGTTCCACCTCCGTCACGCCGGTCATCGACTATGACAAGTGCATCGGCTGCATGGAATGCGTGGCGCAGTGCCCGGGCCTCGCCATCTTCGGCTACCGCCCCGACCGCAGCCAGGTCTTCCTCCCGCTGGAATTCAACCTGCCGGCGGGCGCCAAGGAAGTTTTCCTGGTCGACGACAACGGCAAGAAGGTGGGCGAAGGCGAAATCGAGCGCGTGATTCCCAAGCCCAACAAGACGAACATCGCCGTGGTCAAGGCCACCCGCCTGGAAGGCGGTTCCCTGACCGACGCCCGCGGCTTCATCCTGAAGGAGAACTATCCCGAGCCGCTGAAGCTGGTCCCCTGCCACGCCGACGGATCCGAGACCTACGTCTGCCACTGCGAGGACGTGAGTCTCCAGGAGATCCTGGAGGCCCTGAAAGGCCGCACGAGCATTACCGCGCAGGAACTCAAGCACGTGACCCGGCTGGGCATGGGCCCGTGCCGCGGTTCCCGTTGCCTTCCCCGCGCCAAGCAGATCCTGCGGCAGCACGGCATCGAGGTGACCGGCGAGTTCACCCCGCGCGGTCCGATGGCGAACCTCGTGGAGATCGGCAATGTCTGCAACCTCGCCGGGGCCCATACCCTCGTCACTTCCCCGCAGTTCTCCGACGCGAAGGCCGAGGAAGTGGGCGCCTTCGTCGCCGGCGGCGGCATGGCCGGCACGGCCCTGTTCCGCTACTTCGCGGAAGCCGGCCTGAAACCGGTCCTCGTGAACAAGGAGCACGGCAGCTCCTGGCGTTGCATCGCCGGCGGCCGCCCGGCCTTCTCGGTTCCCGCCCTGGCGGAAATCGCCAATGGCAACCTGCAGATATTCAGGGAATTGCAGAAACAGCACGACATCGACTTCAAGATGACGCGCTACGTGAACTTCGTCCACGACGAAGCTACCTACAAGAGTCTCGACGCCTCCCGCGCCTGGTCCGACGCCTATATGATCGACCGCAAGGACTTCGCCCGCGAGATCTCCCCGTACATCAATCCGAACCTGAACATCTATACCCACGCCCTCATCTCCAACGACTGCTGGCAGGCCAGCCCCGGCAAGACCATCGACACGGTGCGCCGGATCGGCATCGGCCTCGGCGGCCGGGTGATGGAGGATACGGAGCTCGTCGACGTGGCGAAAGACGGGAAGAGCTACCTCGTCACGGTGCGGACGGCCGACGGGCGCTACCGCCAGTTCAAGACGGCCGTCTTCGTGAACGCCCTCGGCGCCGGCGCGGAGAAGTTCGCCCGGATGCTGGGCTTGGACACCGGCCTCTTCCCGGTCCGCCACCAGGCGTTCATCACCAAGCGGCTGCCGCTCATCGGCAAGGACGGCGACTCGCTGGACATGCTCATCGACCGCCGCCACTACAAAGGATTCTCCGCCGTGTACGGCCAGCAGCTCGCCGCCACCGGCCAGATCATCGGCTGCGCCTCCCCCGCCTCCGACGCCTCCGAGGCCGGCAAGAACCTGAAGGTCAATACGCAGGCCTTCCTGGAGATCGCCACCGAGGTCTTCACCGAATGGATTCCGCAACTGAAGGGAATGAGCCTCCAGGCCACCTGGTGCGGCTATTACACGGAACCGCGCTACATCGTGGACCCGGCCGCCGGCCTGTTCGTCGGCATGCGCGGCCACGGCTTCATGCTGTCGCAGTACATCGCCAAGCTGTATGTGGACACCCTGCTCGGCCGTCCCGTGCCCGCTTTCTTCGCCGACCTCGGCCTCGCCGGCTCCGGTCTCAGCGAAAACGCGTTCAAATAACCGCGACATCGCTTGCCTTCCGATGCCCCGCCGTAAAACGGATTCCTCTATAAATCAACAAATTAGCAGATATTGCCTGGTTGAAAACGACCAGGCAATATCATTTATATTTCTGCTAGTCAACGCTTTCCATTTCACAACAGACTTGCGAATGATCTATTCGGAGACAGGGACTGCCGACTGACCGGCACGATTCCCCAAGAAAGCGCTTTCCAATTGTTTTTCGTATCTTTGCACACAAAAGCAGAAGCCATGGCTAAAAGAAGAAGGAGCGGCAATCAGCCCGTAGCACCTAAAAGGAAGAAGAAAGTCAGGATCGTTCCCGAGTACGTGGGAACGGCGATGATGTCCCGGGAGGGATTCGTGTTCGTCCGTATCGAAGGACAGGAGGAAGACGTCTTCGTCAAGGCCTCCAAGACCCGGGGCGCTCTGCACGGGGACACCGTGCGGGTGGCGGTCACCCAGGAGCGGGAAGGCAACGTGCGGCGCCGCAGCGGCGAGATCATCGCCATTGTGGAACGTTCCAAGAAGCCCTTCGTGGGCATCCTCCACATCGTCGGGAAACAGGCCTGGGTGCTGATGTCTTCCAAGACGATGCCCTATGACATCTCGGTGCCCATTCCGGAAGGCGGCGTGCGCGGGATGAAGGTCGCGGCCGTCGTGGACGAGTGGCCGCGCGGCGAGGCCGGTCCCATCGGCCACGTCGTGGACGTCCTGGGCATGCCCGGCGAGAACAATACAGAGATGCACGCCATCCTGGCGGAGTTCGGCCTTCCGTACAAGTTCGACAAGGCCGTGGAGAACGCCGCCGACGCCATTTCCGACGAAATCACCGACAAGGACCGCGCCGGCCGCAAGGACTTCCGGAAGGTTCTCACCTTCACCATCGACCCGGCCGACGCCAAGGACTACGACGACGCCCTGTCGTTCCGCAAGCTGGACAACGGCAACTACGAGGTGGGCGTCCACATCGCCGACGTCTCGTACTACGTGAAGCCCGGAACGCCGGTGGATGCCGAGGCCCAGGCCCGCGGCACCTCCGTCTACCTGGTGGACCGCACCGTGCCGATGCTGCCCGAAAAGCTCTCCAACAAGCTGTGCTCCCTGCGCCCGCACGAGGAGAAGCTCACCTTCTCCGCCGTGTTCGAGATCACGCCGCTCGCCAAGGTCATCAACCCCTGGTTCGGCCGGACGGAAATCATCTCCGACTACCGGTTCTCCTATGAGCTGGCCCAGGCGATCATCGACGCCGGGGACCACGCGATGGTCGAACAGTTCGGCGAAGGCTCGGAATGCGGCATCGTCCCGGACGAGGTGAAGGAAGCCGTCCTCACCCTCAACAAACTGGCCTTGAAGCTGCGCAAGAAGCGTTTCGCCGCCGGCGCCGTCAGCTTCGACCGCCCGGAAATGAAGGTCGACATCGACGAGAACGGCAAGCCGGTGGGTGTCCACCAGAAGTTCTCCAAGGAGGCCAACTGGCTCATCGAGGAGTTCATGCTCCTGGCGAACAAGAACGTGGCGGAGTTCGTCGCCTCGGGCGGCAAGATGGGCGGCAAGGCCCTCTCGAACGCCAAGACCTTCGTCTACCGTGTCCACGACGAGCCCAACCTCGAGAAAGTGACCGGCCTGCGCGAGTTCGCCGGCAACCTGGGCTACAAGATGGGTCCCATCGGCAGCGGCAAGGACATCGCCCTGTCGCTGAACAACCTCCTCGCCGACGCCAAGGAGAAGCCGGAGCTGGGCGCGATCCAGATCCTGGCCCTCCGGGCGATGGCCAAGGCCTGCTACAGCACCGACAACATCGGCCATTACGGCCTGGCGTTCAAGTTCTACACGCATTTCACCTCCCCGATCCGCCGCTATCCGGACCTGATGGTCCACCGCCTCCTGGCGATGTACCTCCGCGGAGCCGATTCCCAGTCGCTCGACTATTACACCGCCCAGTGCAAGCACGCCTCCGAACGGGAGGTGGTGGCCGCGGAAGCCGAACGCGAGAGCGTCAAGTACAAGCTCGTGGAGTTCATGGAGGACAAGGTGGGCCAGGAGTTCGACGGCCACGTGTCCGGTGTCACCCAGTGGGGCATCTACGTGGAGATCGAGCCCACCAAGATCGAGGGCATGATCCCGTACCGCACCATCCGCTCGGACTTCTACGACTTCGACGAGGACCATTACCGCGCCGTCGGCCGGCGCCATCACGGCGTCATCAAGCTCGGCGACCCGCTCCGCATCCGCGTCAAGGGGACGAACCTGGAACAGAAGCTCCTGGATTACGAGCTCGTGGAACCGGAACACGAAAACGACCCCGTGCCCTCCGAGGACGAATACATCGAATCCCTCACCGACGCCCCGATGCCCAACCGGCCGCGCAAGCCGGGCCGGGCGCCTCGGAAAGGCGCCTCGACGCCCCGGAAGGGCGCCCTGAAGGCCGAGCGGGAAAAACTGAAGAAGGGCCGGAAATAAGGCCGTTAAATGGAAATACTTGATTTATAGCGTGTTGATATTTATTGCCTAGTCAGAAACGACTAGGCAATAATGTTTAAAGTATTGATTGATTGTCGTTTCCATTCTACGGCCCAAAGGCGAGCAAAAGGAAACGTTTCCCTATTTGAACGCGTTCTCGCGGATTGGTATAAGTAAGAGCCTCACGAGCCGTAAAATCCGGAGGAATTACGACATACTAGGGTACGATTGGCAAGAATCACTAGGGAGTCTTCATGATAACGAACGGCAGGGGCACGCACCTAGCGGTCATCCACCGGGTCAAAACAGCATAGAGATTACTGCTCCCAGAATGCACCGGCAAGTGGTACAAAATTACATTAATGTCGGTCCGTTGGATCAATCCTTTATACTTAGCGAGCCATATCCACCACACATATAATGAAAAATATGCCAGTGGTTTTTCCGTTACTAAGATAATGGCGGATTCACACCCTTTTCATCGCAAGATGGAGGAAACCGGCTATCTGCTCGGGAAGGGCATCGATCGTGCGTTGAAGAAGAAGGTATAATTCATATTTCTCATCGTCAGACAGGGAGAGAATATCGTGGATGTCTTTCACTTTCCCCTCCCGTAAAAGCATGGCGGTCATCTGATTATAGCAGGCATCTGACTTGCCGACAAAGTGTTCCTTCAAATCATACTCGCTGCCGGCAGTCGAATGAGTAGCCATCAGCAGATTGTCATAGCTGCCAAAAAGATCAATCGTCGCCTGATAATCGATGGCATTGTACGTGGTAATGATGAAATCTGTCAACTGGAGCCCTTCTTTGCGATTCAACGGCTGGAAGAGGCGTTCCAGCTGGGCATAGTTCATCGGCTTTCCCGCCCTGAACTGCGCCTTCACTTCGCGGACCGCCTTCCGGAGTGGCCAGCTAGCTCTCCTAATGACTAGTTTTTCAGAGAAAGGATGGTCGTTATCGGCATAAGCCAGGTAGTTCCACCGGTACTCCTCGGCCCGGGTCACCAACTTGCGTTCGACAGGATTGTTCTCCACATAAATCAGGTTCGTGCGGATCTTCTTCAGCTCGAACTTCGGCGCCCGGCCATAGGGGCCTTCCAAGACGGAACCTTTCCGACGGAACCGCTCATTGTGCTTCCGGGAGAAGGAAGTGTTCGTCTCGCACTTGAAGCGTTCCAGATTTTCCTTCCGGTCAGTCAGGATGGTATCATGGACATGATCCGGCATCTGACACATCGCGAGCACCCGGATATGGTGCTTCCGGGCCGATATGCAATAGTGTGTGAAATAGACCAGATGGTCACTGTAAGTGTAGAACAGGACACCGCCATCGGCGGTCCTCTGGTAGCAATGGGTCCATGTGTTCTTGTAAAACTTCCGACGCTTCATACCTCTCGAACTAAAGGAGCCTGATACTCCTGTTGCGAATATCGGAAGGATTTGCGGGATTTGCAAGCAAATCATACGGGAAACAGGAAACGGCCCGTACTCAGATGAGAAATGGAACAACCTACAAATCAGTCGATTATGAATAATCGCCTACCCATTTTGGACAAGGCATTATAAGACAACTCATTAGCTATCAGGAGCTTCCATTTGACAGAAAAAAACAAAGAAGAAACCGGATATGCCGGCATTTTTCATTATCTTTGCCCCTCCATAACATAACACGATGAAACGTTTTCTATTTGTATTTACGATAGCCGTGATCCTCGCCGGATGCAATGGCAAAACTCCGTCGTATAAAGACGCAAGCCGCACCGCGGAAGAGCGGGCCGACGACCTGCTGAAACGGATGACTGTCGAGGAGAAGCTCGGGCAGCTCATCTGCCCGCTGGGCTGGCCGATGTACGAAAAGGTGTCGGCCGACAGCGTCACCATCTCCGACGCCTATCGGGATTTCATCCAGAACCAGCACGGAGGAATGCTCTGGGCCACGTTCCGGGCCGATCCGTGGACCAAGAAGACGCTGGAGACGGGACTGGATCCCACGCTCGCGGCGAAGGCGTACAACGCCTTGCAGCGCTACGCGATGGACTCGACCCGGCTCGGCATCCCCATCATTCTGGCCGAGGAGGCGCCGCACGGGCACATGGCCATCGGCACGACGGTGTTCCCCACCTCGATCGGCCTGGCGTCGACCTGGGACACGGAACTGGTGGAACTCGTGGGTGAAACCATCGGCACGGAACTGCAGGCGCAGGGGGCGACCATCGGCTACGGCCCGGTCATCGACCTGGCCCGCGAGCCGCGCTGGTCCCGCGTGGAGGAAACCTACGGCGAAGACGTCCATCTCACCTCGGAAATGGCTTCCGCGATGGTGCGGGGCACCTCCTCGAAGGGCGTGATCTCCACCTTGAAGCATTTCGTGGCCTACGGCGTCCCGGAGGGCGGCCATAACGGAAACCCGTCCATCATCGGGATGCGCGACCTGAAGGAGAACGTCCTGCCCACGTTCAAGTCCGCCATCGACGCGGGCGCCCTGTCCGTGATGACGTCCTACAATTCTCTGGACGGCATTCCCACCACCTGCAACCCGGAGCTCCTGACCGGCGTCCTGCGCGACGAATGGGGCTTCAAGGGCTTCGTGGTCAGCGACTTGGAGAGCATCGACGGCCTCGCCCGGGACCACAAGGTCGCCGCGGACAAGCAGCAGGCCGGCGAGCTGTCGCTCAACGCCGGCGTGGATGTGGACCTGGGCGCGAACTGCTTCTCGCTGCTCAAGGAATCCGTGGAGAAGGGCCGCGTGAGCAAGGCTGTCCTGGACCGCGCCGTGAAGCGCGTCCTCGTCCGCAAGTTCGAGGCGGGGCTGTTCGACCACCCTTATGTCGATGAAACCGCGGCCGCGGGCCTCGTCCGCACCCCGGAACATATCAAAGTGGCCGCACAGGCTGCCCGGGAAGGGGTCGTCCTCCTCAAGAACAACGGCGTCCTGCCGCTGTCGAAGGGCATGACCGTCGCCCTCATCGGTCCGAACGCCGACAACCAGTACAACCAGCTCGGCGACTACACCGCCCCGCAGGCGGAGGACCACGTGGTCACGATGAAAGAAGGCCTCGAAGCCAAGGGCATCGACGTCCATTACGTGAAAGGCTGCGCCGTCCGCGACAAGGAGCACTCCTCCATCGCGCAGGCGCTCGTCGCCACGATGCTGTCCGATGTCGCCGTGGTCGTGGTGGGCGGCTCCTCCGCCCGCGACTTCAAGACCAAGTACATCGACACCGGCGCCGCCGTCGTGGACGAGGAATCCGTCTCCGACATGGAGGCCGGCGAAGGCTTCGACCGGGCGTCGCTGGAGCTCCTGGGCCTCCAGAACGAACTTCTGAAGGCCGTCCGGTCCGTCGGAAGGCCCGTCGTGGTGGTGTATGTCGAAGGCCGTCCGCTGGACAAGAAATGGGCCGCGGAAAAGGCCGACGCCCTCCTGACGATGTGGTACCCCGGCGGCGAAGGCGGCACGGCCCTGGCCGATGTCCTGCTGGGCGACTACAACCCGGCCGGACGCCTCCCCGTGAGCGTTCCCCGCGAGGCGGGCCAGCTCCCGGTGTACTACAACAAGAAGAATCCGCGCGGCCACGACTACGTGGAAATGACCGCCGATCCGCTCTATCCTTTCGGCTATGGCCTAAGTTACACGACCTTCGAGTATTCCGGCCTCACCGTCTCCGGCCGCGTCCCCGACGTGGAAGTGACCGTCAACGTGAAGAACACCGGCTCCCGCGACGGCGACGAGGTGGTCCAGCTGTATGTCGTGGACCCGCTCGCCTCCACCGTCCGGCCGCGGAAACAGCTCCGCGCCTTCGACCGCGTATTCGTCAAGGCCGGCGAGACCGTCCCTGTCACCCTGAAGCTCGGGGCCGATGCGTTCTCGCTCGTGAATGCCGCCGGCGACACCGTCACCGAACGCGGCGACTTCCTTCTCCAGGTGGGCGCCTCCTCCGAGGACATCCGCCTCACTGAAACGATAACCTATTGACTATGAAAAATATATCGATATTTCTCACCCTATTGCTCCCGGTCTTTGCCACCGCCCAGAACCTGCCTTACTGGCAGGATGTGGACGTGACGAGCGTGAACGCCGAAACCCGGCGCACCGAAGCCGTCTGGTTCGCCAGCCGGGCCGACGCCCTGTCCAAGGGCTTCCGGGAGAGCGAGAACTACGTGGACCTGAACGGGACGTGGGACTTCAAGTATTTCGACGACTACCACGAGATGGAGAGATTTCTCGGCTTCGATCGAAATGACAAAGGAGAAACTCGAAATGACAGTACCGGATCCGAGTGGGATTCAATCCGGGTGCCGGGGAACTGGGAGGTGCAAGGATACGGCGTCGCCATCTACACGAACATCCCGTACGATTTCTGCCCGAAGGACCCGCAGCCGCCCACACTGCCGGAGGTCTTCCCCGCCGCCCTCTACCACCGGACGTTCACGGTGCCCGACGGCTGGAAGGGCCGGACGGTCTTCCTGAACCTCGCCGGCATCAAGTCCGGCACGTATGTCTATGTGAACGGGAAGGAGATCGGCTACTCCGAGGATTCCAAGAGCCTCGCCCGGTTCGACATTACCCGGGCCCTGAAGGAAGGAGACAACGAATTGACCCTCAAGGTATTCCGCTACACCACCGCCTCCTGGCTGGAGTGCCAGGATTTCTGGCGCATCAGCGGCATCGAGCGGGACGTGTACCTGTCCAGCGAGAAGACGCCGGTCCGCTTCGACTTCAGCGTCGTCTCCACCCTGGACCCCACGCTTTCCAAGGGCGTCTTCCAGCTGAAGATGCGCTCGGTGGCCCGGGCCGACGTGTCCTATGAACTCCTCGACCAGAACGGCGAGACGGTCGCCGACGCCATCTACGATTTCACCGGCGAGCTGACTTCCGTCCCCGACACCATTCCGGACGTGCGGAAATGGTCGGCCGAAACCCCGGAGCTGTACACCCTCCTCCTGAAGGTCGACGGAGAATACACCCGCTTCCACGTGGGCTTCCGCCGCATCGAGATCGCCACCGTCAAGGACGGGGAACGCGACGTGAAGGCCCTGCTCGTGAACGGCCAGCCGGTCAAGTTCAAGGGTGTGAACATGCACGAGCACAATCCCTACACGGGCCACTACCAGACCCGGGAGAACCTCCTGCAGGACCTGAAACTGATGAAGATGGCCAACATCAACGCCATCCGCACCTGCCACTACCCGCAGCCGCGGGAGTTCTACGAGCTCTGCGACAGCCTCGGCTTCTATGTCTATGACGAGGCGAACATCGAGTCCCACGGCATGGGCTACAAGCTGGACCGCACCCTCGGCAACAACGCCGCCTGGCAGGCCAAGCACCTGGACCGCGTCCTGAACATGTACCACCGCACGGCGAACTATCCGTGCGTGACCATCCTCTCCCTCGGCAACGAGGCGGGCAACGGCGTGAACTTCTACGAGGCCTACCGCGTGCTGAAGGCCCTGGAGAAGGACGGCCAGAACCGTCCCGTGTGTTACGAGCGGGCGGAAAGGGAGTGGAACACGGACATGCTCGTCCCGCAGTACCCCGGCGCCGACTGGTTCGCCCGGATGGGCGAGCGGGAGTCCGGCCGGCCGGTCGTTCCCTCCGAGTACGCCCACGCAATGGGCAATTCCACCGGCTCCCTCGACCTCCAATGGGCGCAGATCTACGCCCACACGCACCTGCAGGGCGGATTCATCTGGGACTGGGTGGACCAGGGCCTGTACGACGCCGAGAAGGGATGGACCTACGGCGGCGACTACGGCGTGGACGCCCCCTCCGACGCGAACTTCCTGTGCAACGGCATCGTCAATCCCGACCGCGACCCGCACCCCGGCTACTATGAGGTGAAGCACGTCTACCAGGACATCGCCATCATCGGCGTCGCCCCGGAGGAAGGCCGATACGCCATCCAGAACCGGTTCTATTTCAAGGATTTGAGCGACTATGCGGTTCGTTGGCGCCTTGAGCGGGACGGAAAGCCGGTGCGGAAGGGAAAATTGGCCTTCTCCACCCCGGCCCAAAGTTCCGAGGAGTTCACCGTGGAGATTCCGAAGCGGAAGCTCCGCAAGCGCGGCGAGTACCGGATCTTCTTCGAAACGGAAACCGCCCGCGCGCTGCCGCTGCTCGCCAAGGGCACCGTCGTCGCCGCGGACGAGGTCCTCGTGAAGGACACGGGCGCGCCGAAGGCGTACAAGTCCCGCCGCGCGGCGGAAGTGACGGAAAGCGAGTCGGAAATCCGCCTCGAGGCCGGCAAGGGCGCGCTCGTCTTCGACAAGGCGCTCGGCATCGTCCGAAGCTACACGTACAAGGACCACGCGCTGTTCGACCCGGATTTCGGCCTGCGTCCCAACTTCTGGCGCGGCCCCACCGACAACGACTACGGCAACGACCAGCCCTACCGGGCTTACGCCTGGAAAGAGGCCTCCCAGGCCTTCAAGGCCGAGGTTTCGGTCGAGGATGGCACGATTCACGCCACCTACGCCCTGCCGGGCGGATGCACGATGGCGGTGGACTACACCCTCCTCTCCGGGGGCCTCTTGAAGATCGCGGCCGCCTTCCACGGCGCCGAGAAGAAGCCCGTGGACATTCCCCGCATCGGCTTCCGCTTCCGCGTGAAGGAGAATGACTTCCGGTATTTCGGCCGCGGTCCGGTGGAGAATTACATCGACCGCAACACCGGCACCTTCAAGTCCGTCTTCACGACGAAGGCCTCCGACGAGTTCTACCCGTATGTCCGGCCGCAGGAAACCGGCCACCACACGGAGACCGAGTGGCTCGCCACGAAGACGCTGACCATCGTCGCGGACGGTTCCTTCGAGTTCAGCGCCCTCCGCCACAGCGTCGAGGACCTCGACAGCGAGGAGTCCGGACAGCCGTTCCAGTGGACCAACTTCGACACCCCGCCCGTCCACGACGAGGAAGAGGCCGCGAAGTATCACAAGCGCCATCAGACCCACCTCTGCGACGTCCCCGACCGCGATTTCACCGAAATCTGCATCGACGGGGCCGCCTCCGGCGTGGGCGGCTACGACAGCTGGGGCTCCCGCCCCGAGCCCGCCCGCACCGTCTGGTCCAACGAGAACCGGAGCTTCACCTTCACCCTCGTGCCCGCCCGGGCCCGGAAAACCGAGAAAGCCGTAACCTACCGTTATTAGCCCAAACTTGATGAAAAACCTCAGAAATTTGCTTGCGACGGCCGCCCTCCTGGCGACCGCCTGCACATGCACACCGAAACCGGCGCCCGAGACGCCCGAAGAAAAAGACGACACCGTCTCCGTGACCGGCGTCGCGATCACGCGCGCCAACCTGGAGCTCAAGGTGGGCGAAGGGTTCCATCTCGGCGCCCGCGTGAGCCCAAAAAACGCCACCAACCCCCGCGTAACCTGGTCTTCCGACAAAGAAGCCGTCGCGACGGTGGGCAAGGAGGACGGCCAGGTCAAGGCCGTCTCCGCCGGCACGGCCGTCATCACCGCCACGACGGTGGACGGCGGCTTCACCGCCACCTGCCCCGTCACGGTGAAGGGCGGCACGACGCCGGATCCCCCGACCCCGCCCACGCCCAGCGACCCGGGCGCGCCGGCCGCCTATGGCGCCGTGCCCACGGAAGGGCAGCTCGCCTGGCAGCGCCAGGAGCTGCTGATGTTCTACCACTACGGCCAGGCCACCTTCTCCGGCTGGGACGGCGAGAATCCCAACTGCAATGGAAAAGCCTGGTCCGAGAGCCTCCTGCTCCAGAACTACAAGCCCACGACCATCGACGCGGACCAGTGGGTGAAGACCGCCAAGGACAACGGCTTCGGCGAGATCATCATCACCGCCAAGCACCATGACGGATTCTGCCTCTGGGACAATCCCGAGAGCACGACGGACGTGGCCAACGCCGGCTGCTCGAACCACACCGACGTCCTCCAGGCCCTCCGCGACGCCTGCAACAAGTACGGCGTGAACATGGGCATCTACCTCTCCCCCTGGGACCGGATGATCGAAGTGTCCGGGAAAAGCACGGCCGAGTACGAGAAGATGTACAAGAACGCCCTCAAGGACCTGATGACGAAATACGCGCCCGTCGTGGAAATGTGGTTCGACGGCAACCACGCGGGGAATTTCAACTGGACGGCCGTGAACCAGGTCGTCTTTGACGCCAATCCGCAGTGCGTCATCTTCTCCAACGGCGGCCCCGGCTGCCGCTGGGTGGGCAACGAGGCCGGTGTCGCCGGGGAGACCGACTGGGCGACCCTGGACATCGGGGGCCGCGGACTCTCCCCGAGCAACCTCCCCGGAAACCACGGATCCTACCTGGGTTCCGGAGACAAGGGCGCCGCTTCCTGGTGCCCGGCCGAAAGCGATTTCTCCATCCAGCAGATCGGCGACCACAACGGCTGGTTCTACGGCGCGAACGACAGCCGGAAGACGGCGAAGGAGCTGATGGACCTCTATTACAAGAGCGTCGGACGGAACTCCGTGTTCCTGATGAACGTGCCGCCGTCCGACCAGGGTGTCATCGACACCAAGGAAGTGAAGGTCATCGAGGCGTTCACGAAGATGCGGGAGGCGGTGTTCGCCACCAACCTGGCCGACGGGGCCACCGCATCGGCGACGGCCGTCCGCGGCGACAATCCGGACAAGTATGGTCCGGCCAAGATGCTGGACGGGAACTACGACTCCTATTTCGCCACGAACGACGATGTCAAGGCCGTGGACATCGAATTCGAGCTCGCCGGCAGCAAGACCTTCAACCGCGTGATGCTCCAGGAGTACATCCCGCTGGGCCAGCGCGTGGAAAGCTTCGAGATCCAGGTCCGTTCCGGCGGCGCCTGGAAGTCCTGGGGCAACGGCACCAAGAGCACCATCGGCCACAAGCGCATCGTCCTGGGAAGCACCGTCACGGCCGATGCCGTGCGCATCAAGATCAAATCCTCCCTCGCCTGTCCCGTCCTGAACGGGTTCGGGCTCTATAACGACACCGTCAGCGGACTCTGATTGTCATTTCGAGCAAAGTCGAGAAATCTTATGAAAACAACCTTCCACATCCTCTTAACGCTGCTCCTTGCAGCTTCCTGCGCCCCCAAGGACGGCGTCCGGACCCTCCGGACGGCCGAGGACCGGGAGGCCGACCTGGGCAAGATCAAGGAGATCGAGGGCCCGGTGACCGTCCGGCTCGTCGTGAAGAACGACTATCCGGACACGCTCTACCCGGTCCAGCTGTATACACCCTGCGGGTGCACGCAGGTCAAGTTCGACCGGAAACCGGTGGCGCCGGGGGCCGACGAAGTGCTGGAAGTCACCTATAACCCCGCCTACCGGCCCGGGCCGATGCGGGAGGAAATCCAGGTCCGTTACCAGCACTCCCCGGTCCAAGTCCGCACCTTCGCCATCAAGGGCGAAGTCGTCGGCTTCAACCACCCCATCGAGGAGGACCGCCCCTACGCCTACGGCGAGGGCCTGTATATGAGTCACAAGGTGCTCAGCTACGGCGCCCTCCGGCCCGGCGAGACGGGCGACTTCTTCTTCCGCCACGGAAACGGGAACACCCGGAAGGCGAACATCGTCTTCGACATTCCCGATTCGTGGAAACCCTATCTCCGGATGCGCCAGCCCGGCAAGATGAAGGCCGACGAGCGCGACACCATCCACGTGAAGTTCACGATGCCCGACGGTCTGGACACGGTGAAATTCGCCGTGCAGCCCTTGGTGGACGGGAAGCCGACGGAGGAGAAACTGCAGATCTGGGCCTGGAAAAAATAGGGGGAACACTTTCATTCTCTAACTATTATCCGTATATTTGTTGGATTTTTTAACAAAAACGGAACAATATATAACATAATTCATTATCAACCAACCAATCAACCTTATGAGTTTCCAACTAAAGAAAGTCTTGACAAGGACCCTCGCGGTCCTGTCCGGGCTGTTCATCGCTGGCGGACTCGCCCTGGCCCAGAACCGGACCATCACGGGTACCGTCACCGATGACTTCGGAGAACCGCTCATCGGCGCCAGTGTCGTCGTGGAGGGAGATTCCTCGGTAGGTGCCATCACCGACCTGGACGGTCGCTACTCGATCACCGTCCCGGCTTCGGCGGAGGCCCTCCGCTTCTCCTACATCGGCCAGAAAGACGCCGTCGAGCAGATCGGAGGCCGTTCGGTCATCGATGTCACCCTGGCGTCGGACAACATCGCGCTCAACGCGACGGTGGTCACCGCCATGGGTATCCGCAAGGAGGAAAAATCCCTCTCCTACAATGTCCAGCAGGCCAAAGTGGAGACGGTGAGTCCGGTGGGTTCCTTCGTCAACGGCCTGAACGGCAAGGTGGCGGGCGTATCCATCAGCCAGTCCTCCACGGGCGCGGGCGGCGCATCCCGTATCGTGATGCGCGGTTCCAAGTCCATCTCCAACAACAACAATGCGTTGTATGTGATTGACGGTATCCCGATGCAGTCCCTGCGCGGATCCCAGCCGGAAGGCGTCTATGCCGGCGCCGGCCAGACCGGTGACGTGCTCGGTTCCCTGAACCAGGACGACATCGAGTCGATCTCCGTCCTCTCCGGCCCGTCCGCGGCGGCCCTGTACGGTGCCAACGCGGCGAACGGCGTCATCATCATCACCACGAAGAAGGGCGGCAAGGACCGGCTGGACATCGACTACTCGAACTCCACGACCCTCTCCCGCGCCTATGTGATGCCGCAGTTCCAGAACACGTACGGCCCGTCCTCCCCCGGCTCCTACTACAGCTGGGGCGCGAAGCTGGACACCCCGTCCACCTACAACCCGCGCGACTTCTTCCAGACGGGCGTGAACGAGGTGAACTCCATCGCCCTCTCGACGGGTACCGACCGCAGCCAGACTTACGTCTCCGCCGCCGTCGCGAACGCCCGTGGCATCGTCCATAACAACAATGTGGACCGCTACAACCTCTCCTTCCGCAACACCACCGACCTCGTGAAGGACATCCTTACGCTGGATGTGAACATGACCTACGGCCGCGTGGACGAGCAGAACATGATCGCCCAGGGCGAATACGGCAACCCGATCGTCCCGGTGTACCTGTTCCCGGCGGGAGACGACTTCTCCAAGGTGGGCGTGTACGAGCGCTATGACGCCGGCCGCAACATCAAGACGCAGTACTGGCCCTACGACTTCGAGCACTCGATGCAGAATCCCTACTGGATCACCGAGCACCAGAAGTGGCAGAACCAGAAAAACCGTCTGATGGGTTCCGGACAGCTCTCCTACAAGCCCTTCAAGTGGCTTACCCTGAGCGCCCGCGCCAAGTATGACCGCACGGACGAAGTCCAGGAGCGCAAGTTCGACGCCTCCACCAACACCCTTTTCACCGAAGGTTCCAAGCACGGTTTCTACGGCCGCGTGAACCAGTACACCGAGCAGAAGTTCGGCGAAGTCCTCGCCACCTTCAACAAGTACTTCGGCGACAACGTGTTCAACCTCACCGGCGTGGTGGGTGCCAACATCGACGACATCACCTTCCGGTCGGACAACGTCTCCGGTCCGCTGAAGACCGTCAACAACAAGTTCGACCTGAGCAACATCGACCAGAACAACTCCCACACGCTGCTTTCCTCCCGCGGTTACCGCTACCAGAACCAGTCCGTGTTCGCGAACGCCCAGCTGGGCTATCGCAGCAAGGTCTATCTGGACATGACCTACCGCGTGGACTGGAACTCCGCGCTTTATACCGCCGGCGGCATCACCTATCCGACCATCGGCCTTTCCGGCATCGTGACCGAACTCCTTCCGTTCCTGAAGAGTTCCTTCTTCCCGTACTGGAAGATCCGCGGCTCCTACTCGGAAGTGGGTAACGCGCCGGATCCGTCCCTGTTCCTGCTGGATCCCCGCCACGAGCAGGTGAGCGGCAACGTCGCTACCAGCGCCCGCCGCCGCAACACCGAGCTCGTCCCCGAGCGCACGAAGTCCTGGGAACTCGGTACGAACATCCATTTCTTCGACAGCAAGCTGCAGATCGACGCGACTTACTACTACGCGAAGACCTTCAACCAGTTCTACGATCCCCGTATCTCCACCACCTCCCTCAGCACGGACATGTACCTGAACGGCGGCCGCGTGGACAACACCGGCGTCGAGATGGCTCTCCGCTTCGACGACAGCCGCGGCAAGTGGAACTACGGCACCTACCTCACCTGGACCTGGAACAAGAACAAGATCGTGGACCTGCAGTTCCGCGATCCCGTGAGCGGCACGATGCGTGACGGCAACGGCCTGCCCATGGGCGGTTTCGGCGGCGTGAACAACTTCCTGTACGAAGGCGGCACCCTCGGCGACGTGTACGTGACCACGATCGCCACCGACGAGCACGGCTTCTACAAGCTGAACGCCGACGGCATGATCACCGCCGACTACGACGAGAAGGACATGATCTACGCTGGTTCCACCGACGCCAAACATCGCCTCTCCTGGGGCGGCCACCTGGGCTGGAACGGCCTCACCCTGAACTGGCTGTTCACCGCGCGCCTGGGCGGCATCGCCATCTCCAAGACGCAGGCCATCCTGGACTACTACGGTGTGTCCCAGGATACCGCCGACGCCCGCGAGAAGGGCTTCTTCGAGTTCAACGGGATGAAGACTTCCGACGTCCAGGGCTACTACCAGACCCTCGGCATCCGCGACGGCATCATGAGCCAGTACGTCTATTCCGCCACGAACGCCCGGCTCGCCGAGGTCTCCCTGAACTATGACCTGCCGGTGAAGAAGCTCGGTGCCTGGGTCAAGGGCATCACCCTCTCCGTGGTGGGCAACAACCTCGCGATGCTCTACCTCAAGGCCCCGTTCGATCCGGAAATGACTTCCAACGTGGGCACCTACAACCAGGGCATCGACTACTTCATGCAGCCTTCCACCCGGAGCCTCGGCTTCGCCGTGAAGATGCGCTTCGGCGGCAGCACCGCCGCGAAGGCCGCCCCGGCCAGCGCCCCCGTCTACATTCCTTCCGAGCCCAAGGTGGTCGAGAAGGTCGTGGAGAAGGTGGTCGAGAAGGAAGTGGTCAAGGAAGTCGTGAAGGAAGTCAAGGTCCCGGCCGTGAACTCCTACAATGACGACCTCTTCTTTGTCATCGGCAAGGCCGAGATCCGTCCGGAGGAAGCCCTCAAGCTCGGACGCATCGTCCAGGTGCTCTCCGAGAACCCGGATGCCAAGATCACCGTCACCGGTTACGCCGACAGCGGCACCGGCACCGACCAGATCAACACCGAACTTTCCCGGCAGCGCGCCGCCAAGGTGGTCGACATGCTCGTGAAAGCCGGCATCGACCGCAGCCGCATCTCCGAGAACTCCGTCGCCGGAGACCGGGATGCTTCCCTGAGCCCCGAATCCAACCGCGTCGCCGTGTGCATCGTCAAATAAGCATGTGCCCTATGAAACAGAACATTTCCAAATATATGCTTGCGGCGGTCGCAGCGCTGACCGTCCTTGCCGGGTGCACCAAGAACTTTGAAAATCTGGCCAAGAACGTCTATGGCGTGAGCGACGAGCAGATGGCCCAGGACGGTCTCGCCCTCGGCGGCATGCTCCAGCAGCTCGAACGTTCCGTCATCATCTACCGCGACGGAACCTGGCTGGACTCCGACTACCAGATCATGTACAACCTGTGCGCCGAGACCTGGTGCGGCTACATGGCCCCGACCCTGAGCGACGGCCACAACGCCGGCTGGGATGTGAACGACGGCTGGCACCGCCGGATGTTCACCGTCAAGTACCAGTATGCGATGGGCGGTTACACGAACTTTGAAACCGCCGCCCTCGAATACGGGATGGAGAACGAACTGGCGCTGGCCAAGGTCCTGAAAGTGGCCTCGATGCACCAGGTGGCCGACTACTACGGCCCGATCGCCTACGCCCACACCGGCGACCTCTCCAACCTCTACGACCCGCTCGACCAGGTCTATGTCCAGTTCTTCGACGAACTCGACGAGTCCATCGAGACCCTCGAGAAGGTGGCCGCCTCCGGCGCCAAGCTCCTCGAGGACTACGACCTCGTGTACGGCGGCGACGCCGCCAAGTGGGTCCGCTTCGCGAACTCCCTGCGCCTCCGCCTGGCGATGCGCGTCAGTTATGCCGACCCGTCCCTCGCCCGTGAAGAGGCCGAGAAGTCCATAGGCAGCCCCTTCGGCGTCGTCGTCGCGAACAGCGACAACGCAGTCATCGCCGAGCCCGGCGTCCGTCACCCGATCTACACCATCAACGTGGAGTTCAACGACGCGGACACCCAGGTGGGCGCTTCCCTGGATTCCTACCTGAACGGTTACAACGATCCCCGCATGTTCCTGTATGCGAAGCCCGCCGGCGACGGCAAGCTCCACGGCGTGCGTCCGGGCATCTCCCCGTCCAGCTGGACCAACTACAAGAACACCGCCGCGAAGGTCTCCGCCCCGAACGCCGGTATCTACAAGATCTGCTGGCTGAACGCCGCCGAAGTGGCCTTCCTCCGCGCCGAAGGCGCCCTGAAGGGCTGGAACATGGGCGGTACGGCCCAGGAGTTCTACGAGCAGGGCATCAAACTCTCCTTCGAAGAGTGGGGTGCCGAAGGCGCCTCCGCCTACATCGCGAACAAGACGGCCCAGCCGGCCGCATTCCGCGACAATGTAGCCCGCGCCCATGCCAACGCTCCTTCCACCGTCACGATCGCCTGGAACAACGGTGACTCCGACGAAAAGAAACTCGAGAAGATCGCCACCCAGAAGTGGATCGCCCTGTTCCCGAACAGCGCCGAGGCCTGGGCGGAATACCGCCGCCTCCACTACCCGGTCCTGATCGCCCCGGCGAACAACTTCTCCAACGGCATCGTGAACACCGAGCAGGGCATCCGCCGCGTCCCCTACCCCGTCTCCGAGCAGACCGACAACCCCGAAGGCTATGCCTCCGGCGTCGCGGCCCTCGGCGGCACGGACAACGCAGGCGTGCGCCTGTGGTGGGATGCCAAGCCGTTCAACAATTAATGATGCGTGAAAGATGAAAAAGATACTGAGCATAATCCCTGTCGCCCTGGCCCTCCTTGCGGTCCAGAGCTGCGACACCAAGGTGGAGAAGCTAGAAATCCAGCATTTCAACACGTACGACCTCGAGAAGGACGCGCAGGATCCCTACTACGAGAGCCTCCGCGAATGGAAACAGTCCAAGCACACCATCTCCTACGTGTACTTCGCCCGCTGGGCCCCGCCGGAAGGCGCGACCAGCCTCTTCATCGAATACAAGACGATGCGCCCGCGCCTGATGGCCCTGCCGGATTCGCTGGACATCGTGAACCTCTGGATGGGCACGCCCATGAAGGAGGAGTACACCGACGCCTGCTTCTACGGCAACGTGAAGAACCCCGAAACCGGCGAGATCGAGCGCGCCCCGATGCACACCTACGACTACTCCCCGAACGCCTATGCGGACCTCGAGTACTGTCAGAAAGTGAAGGGCACCCGCTTCGTGATGCACGCCGACGCCTCCCACTACGGCCAGGAGTTCGAACTGGACGGCAAGTACTGGAAGGTGGAGGGCGGCAACGAGGAAAGCATCCGCGCCTACGGCCGTCTCGTGGTGGACATCGTGAACACCCACGGCCTGGACGGCGTGGACTTCGACTATGAAGGCTGGGGCTCCCAGCAGATTTTCTGGGTCATCGACGAAGTGGGCAAGTACTTCGGCCCGAAGGGCTCCGACCCGTCCAAGCTCCTGATCATCGACTACTTCGGCGGCTATCCCGACGCCAATGTCGAGCCGTACATCGACTATCTCGTGAAACAGGCCTACTCCATGCAGGGCTCCGGTGTCGGCGGCCCCGGCTGGTGCCCCGAATCCAAGATGGTCTACTGCGAGCAGTACGAGCAGTCCTCCGGGGACGGCCCGAACTACCTCAACGGCGGCTATCCCACCTCGATGACCACCGAGGGCGGCGCGAAGATGTACACCCTCGAGCGCTACGCCCGCTATGCCAACGAGGCCGGGAACGGCGAAGGCGGCTTCGGTGCCTACTACATCGACAATGACTATGACAACGGCGTGGACGCGCTCCAGAAGAAGGGCTATTCCGGCAACTACCAGAATTACGCCTTCCTCCGCCGCGCCATCCAGATCGTGAACCCTGCCAAGTAAGACGCGCCTTATGAAAAAGTATATTTTACTCCTTTCCGCCGCGGCCCTTTGCCTCGCAGCGTGCACCCAGAAGGCCGACCATTTCGACTATGGCCAGGAGATCGCCATCATCACCGGAACCGACGCCTCGCCGATTTCCAAGGACCAGATCCTGGCGGACGAGATTCCGATCTCCTACAACTTCTCCGTCTCCCTGACAGGCGTCGCCCAGGAGGACGTCCAGGTCCATATCGCCTATGACAGCCTGGCCGTCGTCCGTTACAACGCCGTGAACAAGACGAACTACGCCGCCGTCCCGCGCAACACCTTCGTGATCAACGACGAATTCGTCACCATCAAGAAGGGAACCGCGACCTCCCCGATGACCTCCGTCACCCTGCGTGACAACTCGTTCATCCAGGAAGGCGTCAACTACGTGATTCCGCTCGCCGTCGCCTATATGGACGGTGGCAAGGCCGATATCCTGGACGCCTCCAAGAACCTGTTCATCAAGATCGGAAAGACCATGGAGACCTTCTCCCTGGACATCCCGGGCATCGGCGTGTACTCCACGCACAGCCTCGGCGCCGGTTACAGCCTGAACACCTGGACCCTCGAGATCAAGGCCCATCCGTACAACATGAAGTCCCGCGGCAACGACCAGCTGTGCCGGTTCTGCTGCTGGAACGAAGACGGCGGCGGCCAGGTGCTGCTCCGCTTCAACGAGAACGGCAAGCCTTGGAAGACCCTGGACATCGTGGCGCCCTCCGGCCGTTACGTCACCGGTTCCACCGGCGACCCGGCCACCGGCTCCTTCGAGCAGAACCAGTGGTATATGATCTCCATCGTCTGGGACGGCTCCAACATGAGCGTCTACATCAACGGCGAGAAGGACACCCCCACCGAGAATTCCGTCTCCGGCAACCAGGCTTTCAACCTGAACCGCTTCGAGATCGGCATGTCCTGGGGTGGCTACGGTTCTTCCCAGAGCTACACCGGCCGCATGGCCGAGATGCGCATCTGGAACATCGCCCGCAGCGCCAGCGACATCGCCTCCACGCAGTGTTCGGTGGATCCCAAGTCCGAGGGCCTCGTCGGCTACTGGAAGATGAACGAAGGCGAAGGCCACGTCTTCCACGACTCCGTCGCCGGCAACGACATGGACTGGGACAAGTCCGAGCGCCAGAAGGACGAGAACAACTACGTCACCACCCCCGAAGCCGGGGCCTCCATCGTCTGGGTCAAGGACGAAAAGAACAAGTGTGCACAATAAATGAACAAAACTGATAATTCCATGAAAAAGTTATTTACTGCTTTCGCACTGGGGCTCCTCCTCGTGGGGTGCGCCCGGGAGTATGACGACTCCGAGCTGCGCAACCGGGTCACCACGCTCGAGACCAAGGTAGGCAACCTGGAGGCCAACATGAAGGCCATCCAGACCGCGACCAACGACGGCATGTTCGTCCAGAAGGTCGAGGAACTCACCAAGGACGGAAAGGTCGTCGGTGTGACCGTCACCTACACGACCGGCCAGGTCGTGACCTTCGAAATCGCCGGCGCCGGCGCCGAGACCAACCTCTCCGCCATCCGCAACGCCGCGGGCAAGCTCTGCTGGGCCCTGAACGGCCAGATCATCCAGGTGGACGGCAAGGACCTCGAAGTGGGCCAGACCCCGACTTTCTCCGTGGAGAACGGCCACCTGTTCGTCACCGTGGACGGCAAGAAGACCGACGTCGGCGCGATGGGCGGCGGCCTCGGCGACGCCATCTTCAAGGACATCAAGGTCACCGGCAGCGCCGTGGTCCTGACGATGGACGATGGAAGCACCATCGAGATCCCCTTCGCCAAGGCGTTCAAGCTCGTCATCGCGAAGACCCAGTACGCCGTGACCACCACCGACCCGATCGAGATCCCCTACACCGTGGAGAACAAGACCGAGAACACCGTGGTGGACGTCTTCACCGACGCCAACTATGAGGCTGCGGTCGATGCCGAAAAGATCACCATCACCCCGCTCGCGGTCGCGAAGGGTTCCGCCCTCGCCTATGCCGACTCCCAGGTGGGCCTGACCTCCATCGTGAAGCTCACCTTCGGCGCCGAAGCCGAGCCTGACACCTTCGAGATCACCGACGAGAGCATTGAGTACGTCGCCGAGGCCAAGGACGCCACCGTCGAGGCCCACGCCGTCTCCAACCTCGCTTTCGAGGTGAAGCCGCAGGTGGACTGGATCCACTTCGTGGAGACCCGCGCCCAGAACTACACCATCGTCCTCAAGGTCGATGACAACCCCACCGAGGAAATCCGCACCGGTGCCGTGAAGATCGTCCGCGCCGGCACCGAGGATGTTCTCCAGACCATCACCATCGCCCAGAAGGCCGGCGAGCCGGCCCCTGGCCCGGACATGGAGCCTTGGACGCCCGCCGGTTGGGACAAGGTGTTCGACATGAAGGATTATCACATCAACTCTACTTTCCGTTGGGAGAACGGTCTCGAACTGAATCCCGCCTCCATCACCTTCCAGTGGAAGTTCTGGTCCAACAAGTGGAACAACTGCAAGTTCAACGACCAGGGCGAAGAGAACGGCCAGAAGTATCAGCTGTTCTGCAACCGACTCAGCGAAATCGCCCAGTACGATGAGTCCAACGCCCTCCTTCTCCGCTTCTCCAACGACGGCGACGCCGACGGTCAGCTGTGCCTCAACGCCGACTTCCTCCTCGGCCGGAACCAGCAGAAACAGGTCGCCAAGGATGGCAAACCGTACGTCTGGCCTACCGGTGAATGGGTCGTCCTGACCGTCGTGAGCGACGGTACCAACGTGTCCATCTATGACGACGAAGAACTCGTTGCCACCTACCAGGCCAATCCGATGGTCAACTCCTGGACGCTCGGCCGTTTCGACCTCTCTATGACTTGGGATGACGGCAGCAAGTGGCCCCGCTCCCAGGCCTTCAACGGCTACATCGCCTACGCCCGTGTGTGGAGCCGCGCCCTCAGTGTCGAGGACATCGCCGCCACCCTGTGCGAAGTGCCCGCCGACAAGGCCGAAGGCCTGGAGGTCAACTGGGTTTTCGACGGCAAGGAGGACAAGTACATCGCCAACACCGTGACCAAGAACGAGGCCCTCGGTCTCGACTTCACCGACTGCTGGGACGGAAACGGTAACCGCCAGGACAACGGTGATGCCGCCGCTGCCGCTTGGAAGACCCTTGCAGATGCCGGAATGGAAGGCATTTGCCTCCGCGAGAAGGGCACCACGCCTGTGACGCCTGACCCGCCGCAGCCGACCGGAAACGTGAAGGCCATCTACTGGGGCAACCCCCAGGCTGCAGCCTGGTACAAGGAGTTCAACCGCCCTGTCAGCCTGCCCGACGGCTATTCGATGACTATCCACTTCTACTATGAGGCCGCCAAGCAGCAGCGCCTGGGCAACTTTGGCGACAAGAGCGAAGCCCCCTGCAACATGCTCCGCTTCGGCGAGGCCGGCAACAACAACCAGCTCGAATGGATGGTGGACACCGGGGCCGGCCGCATCAAGATCCGCGCTTCCAAGGATGCCGTTCCCGGCCAGTGGAATGCCGTGACCCTGACGGCGGGCGCTGACGGCTACAAGATGTACATCAACGGCGAAGCCGCTGGTGCCGATGCGTCCGCCTACCGCACCGGGACTTCCTTCCAGGGCTTCGAATTCGCGAACTCCTGGGGAACGGCCTACCGTTCCGCCTTCGACGGCGCCATGTGCTACATCTCCCTCTGGAGCAAGCAGCTCAGCGACGAGGAAGTGGCCGCCAACGTGTTCACGACGCCTTCTGGCAACGGTCTAGAGGCCTTCTGGCCCATGAACGAGGGTGAAGGTTTCGTGTTCAAGGACCAGACCGGGAAATATGATGACATCGACCTCCACTACATGACCCGTTGCGACGACGAAGTCAACTACGTTGACGTGGACGTTACCCCCTACGTGGAGTGGAGAGAGTATCCGGCCCTGAAAACCGAATAATCCCCCTTTACCGTCGCTTGGCAGGAGGC
The DNA here is from genome assembly GCA_947169405.1 of uncultured Bacteroidales bacterium. Lineage (GTDB taxonomy): Bacteria > Bacteroidota > Bacteroidia > Bacteroidales > UBA932 > Cryptobacteroides. The sequence goes on along the minus strand of CAMVPS010000004.1, from coordinate 64,397 downwards.
CCTTCGGGGTCTCCTGCTTTGTTATTCCCGGGGTTTTTCGTAATTTTGAATGTTAATAGCACTCGATCCATGCGTAGAATCCTCCTTCTGACCTCCGTCCTGCTGAGCCTGTCCCTGCAGGCCCAGACCGAATACGTGAATCCCTTCATCGGCACGACCAACTTCGGGGCGTGCAACCCCGGCGCCGTGACGCCGAACGGGCTGATGAGCGTGACACCCTTCAACGTGATGGGCTCCAGCCTCAACACCTGGGACAAGGACAGCCGGTGGTGGTCCACGCCGTACGTGGAAGAGAACAGCTATTTCACGGGCTATGCCCATGTGAACCTTTCCGGCGTCGGGTGCCCGGAACTCGGTTCCGTCCTCACGATGCCCACGACCGGACCGCTGGAGGTCGATTACCACGCCTACGGAAGCGAGTATGACGACGAGCGGGCCCACCCCGGTTACTACTCCACCCGGCTGGCGACGGGCATCCTGACGGAGGCCACCGCCACCACCCGAACCTCGATCGAGCGTTACACCTTCCCGGCCGGGGCCGGCAACATCCTCGTGAACCTGGGCGAAGGCCTGACCAACGAGTCGGGCGCAATGGTCCGCCGGGTTTCCAGCACGGAAATCGAGGGGGTCAAGCTGATGGGCACGTTCTGCTACAACCGGAACGCGGTGTTTCCGCTGTACTTCGTCCTCCGCGTGAGCAAGACGCCGGACCGCAGCGGCTACTGGAAGAAGCAGCGGCCGATGACCGCCGAAGCCGCCTGGGATGCCGATGCGGGCCGCTACAAGCTGTACGAGGCCTATTCGCGGGATCTGTCCGGCGAAGACATCGGCTACTGGTTCCGCTACGAGAACCTCGCCGAGGGCGAGCAGGTGATGCTGCAGGTGGGCGTGTCCTTCGTGAGCATCGACAATGCGCGGGAGAACCTGGAGGCCGAACAGAAGGGATTCGATTTCGACGCGGTCGCATCCGCCGCGGAAGAGACCTGGAAGGAACAGCTGGGGCGCATCCGCGTGACGGGCGGCACCGACGACCAGAAAACCATCTTCTACACCGCCCTGTACCACGCTCTTATCCATCCGAACATCCTGGAGGACGTGAACGGGGAGTATCCGCTGATGGAATTCGGGAATCCCGAGGCGGTGAACAGCATCCCGTTCGCGACGGGCCGCAACGGGGTCGCCCAGCGCAAGCTGCGCGCCCGTGGCCTGGGCCGCGTCCCCGAGGGGCAGCACCGCTACACGGTGTTCTCCCTATGGGACACCTGCCGGAACCTGCACCAGCTGCTGACGCTGCTCTATCCCGAGAAGCAGATCGACATGGCCCGGTCCGTGGTGAATATGTACCGCGAATGGGGCTGGATGCCCAAATGGGAGCTGTACGGCCGCGAGACCTTCACGATGGAGGGCGACCCGGTGATCCCGATGCTGACGGACACCTACCTCAAGGGCCTGACGGACTTTGACATCGCCACGGCCTACGAGGCTTTCCTGAAGTCCGCCGACACGCCGGGCGAGAAGAACCGGATGCGGCCGGACGTGGACCCGTACATCGAGCGGGGCTACGTGCCGCTGGGCTGGTTCGCGCAGGATTTCTCCGGCGACAACTCCGTATCCCACGCCCTGGAGTACTACATGGCCGATGCGGCGCTCGCCCGGCTGGCGGAGGCCTTGGGGCATCCCGAGGATGCCGCCAAGTACCGCCAGCGCTCGCTGGGCTACAAGCACTACTGGTCCCCGGAATACGGCTGCCTGCGGCCGATCCGGAAGGATGGCTCCTTCCTAGAGCCGTTCAACCCGCGCCAGGGCGAGAATTTCGAGCCCGTGCCAGGCTTCCACGAGGGAAGCGCCTGGAACTACACGTTCTATGTGCCCCACGATGTGGACGGCCTCATCAAGCTCACAGGCGGCTCCAAGGCCTTTGTGAAGGCCCTGAACAAGGTTTTCAACGAGGGCCTGTACGATCCCGCCAACGAGCCGGACATCGCCTATCCGTACCTGTACAGCCGCGTGAAGGGCGAGCAGTGGCGCACCTGGAGCACGGTGCACGATCTCCTGGCCAAGCACTATCACAATGCGCCGAACGGCATCCCCGGCAATGACGACACCGGCACGATGTCCGCCTGGGCCGTGTTCTCGATGATGGGCTTCTATCCCGACTGCCCGGGCGACCCGTCCTACACGCTCACCCTGCCGGTCTTCGACCGCGTGGACATCGACCTGCCCGGAGGCAAGACCCTGACGGTGACGAAAACCGCCGGCGCCAAGCCCGCCAAGGGCACTACGGCCCGCGTCGGGTCCAGGAAAGTCTCCGACTACCGCATTTCCCACGACACCCTCGTGAACGCCGGCACCATCCGTTGGCAGTAATAGCTAAGTCCTGGTGTATTTCACGATCTCGATATCTCTCCCGAGCGCGTTCAACAGCCTGCAGTAGGCCCCGATGCTCGGGAGAATATTTCCGTGTTCCACTTTGGAGATGTAGCTTTTGGACGTCCCCACCCTACGGGCCAATTCCAGTTGCGTTACCCTGGCCTCTTTCCGGGTATCCCGAAGCGCCTGTCCGAAATAGAAAGAATAAGCTTCTTCCTCAAACCGAAGCCGTTCCGGCGAGCCCGGCTTTCCATATTTCTCCTCCAGCACAGCATCATAACTGCGCACACGGTTGTCATTGACGTGTTCTTCCATCATATTCCCTCTTGATCCGTCTCAGTCCTCAACTCGAAAATACCATCCTCGATATACTTCATATGCTTGGCAGGTAAACGATCCATCGTTTTCAACAAGACCAAGCCATAATCTATCTTTTGAATGACCCGCTCCGGCAACTTAGCGATGAACGCTTCAAAATAGCCGCCGAATGTCACGATCCTTCTGTCCGCCATGGCAAATGTAGAAAAAGTTATCAGATATTGCAACTTTTATGGGAATCAAAAGTCGGATTCTTCACCTTGATGGCGACGCGCGTTCCGTCAGGGAGGAGAATAGGGACCAGCGGTTTCAGGACGATGCCTTCGCAGAGGTTTCCGTCGATGGGCGGGAGACCGAGCTCGCCCGGGATGGCCGTCGGGAAGACGTGCGGGTAGGCCAGGCAGTCGTCCAGGAGGCCGACGAAGCGGTTCCAGGCGTACAGGAGACCCGCATCCGCAAAGAGGGCATTCGCCTCCATCACCGGAAGGAAAAACCCGCCGTCCTTCGTGAAGACATAGATGTCGAAGGCATAGAAATCGTGCCCGGGGGCATACCAGATGCCTTTCTGGACGGGCCAGCCCACCGGGTCCGGCGCCACGTCCGGATGCGGGTAATACCCGCCGAACAGTTCCCCATAGACCGCAACGGAAGTCATTTCCGGATACACCAGCCGGAGCCGATTGTAGATGTGATAGATATGCCCGGAGTACCGCTCGAGGACCTGCTGATAGCCGAAGAAGGGCTCCAGCGGATCCAGGATGGCCGTCCGCCGGGCCATCCGGACCTCCAGGTCGTCACACAGGAAGGAGACGTTCGCCCCGTCTACTTTCTCCTGCACTGCGAAGATAGTTCCGATTTCCACATTTTCACGCACTTGCGCCATCCACGCCGCATCTGCGGCATTCCCGATGGAAGGATAAGGTTTGAACTGGATCATAGTCGTTTTCTCTTTTTCGCAAAGTTCGGGAACGGAAAGGGAAAGGACGGTACGATTGCAAGCCTTGCAATGTCGGTTTTCCTGCAAGGCTTGCAGACTTTTTTAAGGCCGGAACCGCAAAAAATGCGTATCTTCGTAGGGTGATAGGCTGGGAAGCACAACTCTGGCTCCGGCATTGCCTGGAGGGCGGGGTCCTGGAGGACCCGGCCGTGGACTATCTGGCGGAGCGGGTGGACGAAATGGACGCTGCCGCCTTGCTGGAAGCCATGGGCCTGATCCGGAAACGGCTGGCAGAGATCGAAGTGCTCGAAGGGACGGACGAAGGGGAAAGGATCCGCGTCACGAAGGACTTCCGCATCCTCCTGCCGGACCGCTTCGACACGGAAATCCGCCTGCGCCCCCTCGTGAAGACGGTGTTCCTGCTGTTCCTCCGTCATCCGGAAGGCATCCGGTTCGGGGACCTGTCGGATTATCGGAACGAACTCCTGGACCTGTACCGGGGCATTACCCGGCGGGAAGGAGGGCCGGAGATGGAAGCGAGCATCGACCGCCTCGTCGACCCCCGGGACAACTCCATCCACGAGAAGGCGGCGAACCTGGCGGCGGCCCTCTCGAAGTACTTTCCGCCGGAAAAACTGCACGCCTACACGCTGACGGGCAAGGCCGGCTCGCCGAAACGCATCCGGCTGGACCGGGCCCGGGTAGAATGGGAGTAAACCCTCCCCGCGAGAAACGACATTAAGAATATGAAACCACAGAAAATACTGATCCTGACCCTCCTTGCGCTGGTCTCCTGCACGTCCAGGCCGCAGCAGGAGGAGAAATCCACGAAACTGTACACCGACCGTCCTCCCGTGGAGGAACGCGCCTTCGTCTCCCCCGCCGTCGACGCGGCCACGGAGGCCATCGCCGCGCAGATCACCCACCCCAAGCTGGCGGAGATGTTCCGCAAATGCTTCCCGAACACCCTGGACACGACCGTCCATTACTCCGAAGACGAAGACGGCCGGCCGGACACCTACGTCTACACCGGCGACATCCCGGCGATGTGGCTCCGCGATTCCGGCGCCCAGGTCTGGCCCTACGTGGAGTATGCCAATGAAGACGAAGCCCTCAGGAAAATGCTCGCGGGCGTCATCAACCGCCAGTTCAAGTGCATCCTCATCGACCCGTACGCCAACGCGTTCAACGTGGATCCCGTGGGCCCGGCCGACAAGTCGGACCTCCCCGCGACCGACCCGTACGTGTTCGAGCGCAAGTGGGAGATCGACTCGCACTGCTACCCGGTGCGCCTCGCCTACGCCTACTGGAAGAAAACCGGGGACACCTCCGTCTTCGGCGACCTCTGGATGGACACCGCCAAGACCATCCTCGCCACCTTCAAGGAGCAGCAGCGGAAGGAAGGCCACGGCAGCTACTGGTTCCTCCGGAAGACCGACCGCCAGCTGGACACCAAATGCGTGGTGGGTCGCGGCAATCCGGTGAAGCCCGTGGGCCTCATCGCCTCCGCCTTCCGTCCCTCCGACGACGCCACGACCTTCGAATTCCTGGTGCCCTCCAACTTCATGGCCGTCACCACTTTGCGCAAGATGGCGGAGATTCTCGCGACGGTCAACGGCAAGCCGGAGATGGCCGCCGAATGCACCTCCCTCGCCGCCGAGGTGGAGCAGGCCCTGCAGCAGTACGCCGTGGTGGACCATCCCGTCTATGGAAAGATCTATGCCTACGAGGTCGACGGCTTCGGCTCCCACCAGCTGATGGACGACGCCAACGTCCCGTCCCTCCTCGCCCTCGGCTACCTGGACCCGCAGCGGTACGACGACCCCGTGTACCTGAACACCCGGAAGTTCGTCTGGAGCGAGGACAATCCCTACTTCCACCGCGGCAAGGCGGGCGAAGGCATCGGCGGTCCGCACATCGGCATCGAGAATGTCTGGCCGATGTCCATCATGATGAAGGCCTTCACCGCGCAGGACGACGACGAGATCCGCGCCTGCCTCATCCAGCTCCTCCGTACCGACGCCGGCACGGGCTTCATCCACGAGTCCTTCAACAAGGACGATGCGGACGACTTCACGCGCCCCTGGTTCGCCTGGCAGAACACCCTCTTCGGCGAGCTCATCGTGAAGCTCGTCGGCGACGGAAAACTTGAACTTCTCAACAACCTGCCCCAATGAAAAAGACCCTGATCCTCCTGGCTTTCCTCGCCGCGGCTTGCACGGCCCCGGTCCGAGAGACCCTCGTCACCGACCCGGCGGACTACGTGTCCACCCTGGTGGGCACCCAGTCGGACTTCACCCTGTCCACGGGCAACACCTATCCCGCCATCGCCCTTCCCTGGGGGATGAACTTCTGGACCCCGCAGACGGGAAAGAACGGGGACGGATGGGCCTACACCTACGGCGCCCACCACATCCGCGGCTTCAAGCAGACGCACCAGCCCTCCCCGTGGATCAACGACTACGCGGCTTTCTCGCTGATGCCGGTACGCGATGCCGAGAAACCGCAGGAGAAGGAGCGGGAGAGCATCTTCTCCCACCTGAGCGAGGTCGCAAAGCCCTACTACTACAGCGTTTACCTCGCCGACCACGACATCAAGACGGAAATCACACCGACGGAACGGGCTGCGATCCTGCGCTTCACCTTCCCGGACAGCGAGACCTCCGGCGTGGTCATCGACGCCTATGCCGGCGGCTCCTACGTGAAAGTGCTGGACGACAAGCGCACGGTCGTGGGCTACTGCACCAACAACCACGGCGGCGTGGAAGGCGACTTCAAGAACTGGTTCACCGTCCTGTTCGACAAGGACATCGTCTCCTTCGACATCTACAACGGTGAAGCGCTGGAGTATCCCGAGGACCGTCCCCGCGAGCACGCGATGGCCGTCGTGAAGTTCGCGACCAAGCGCGGCGAGCAGGTCAACGCCCGCGTAGCCTCCTCCTTCATCTCCCGGGAGCAGGCCAACCGCAACCTCCGGGAGGTGGAAGGCGCCTCCTTCGAGGAGGTCTGCGCCGCGGCGAAAGCCCGCTGGAACGAGATCCTGGGCCGCATCGCCGTCGGCGGCGGGACCGAGGACCAGTACCGCACCTTCTACTCCTGCCTGTACCGCGCCGTCCTCTTCCCGCGGAAACTGTACGAAATCGACGCCGACGGCCAGCCGGTCCACTACAGCCCCTTCAACGGGAAGGTCGAGAAAGGCTACCTGTACACCGACTCCGGTTTCTGGGACACCTTCCGCGCCCTGTTCCCGCTGCTGAACCTTGTCTATCCCGATGTCAATGCGGAAATCCAGGCCGGCTATGCCAACGTCGCCCGCGAGAACGAATTCCTGCCGGAATGGGCCTCCCCGGGCCATCGCGGCTGCATGGTGGGCAACAACTCCGCCTCGGTCGTGGCCGATGCCGTCGTCAAGGGCGTCAATACGCAGGACTTGCAGGTCCTCTACGACTGCATCCAGTACGGCACGGAGCACGTGCATCCCACGGTCAGCTCCACCGGCCGCCTCGGCCACGAGTACTACAACACGCTGGGCTATGTCCCTTGCGACGTGGGCATCAACGAAAGCGCCGCCCGCACCCTGGAGTACGCCTATGACGACTGGTGCATCCTGCAGCTCGCCAAGAAGCTGGGCCGCCCGCAGGAAGAGCTGGACAAATGGGCAGCCCGCGCGGGCAACTGGAAGAACGTGTACAGCGCGGAGGACCGCCTGATGCGCGGCCGCAACGCCGACGGCACCTTCCAGGCCGATTTCAGCCCCTACCGCTGGGGCGGTCCCTTCACCGAGGGCAACTCCTGGCACTACACCTGGTCCGTCTTCCACGACGTCCAGGGCCTGGTCGACGCCATGGGCGGCGAGGAATCTTTCACCCAGATGCTGGATTCCGTCTTCGTGGTCCCGCCCATCTATGACGACGCCTACTACGGCTTCCGCATCCACGAGATCGCCGAGATGCAGGTGGCCGACATGGGCAATTACGCCCACGGCAACCAGCCCGCGCAACATATGTTGTACCTCTACGACTGGGCCGGACAGCCCTGGAAGGGCCAGCTGCACATCCGCGAGACGATGGACCGCCTGTACCGCGCCACGCCGGACGGCTACTGCGGCGACGAGGACAACGGCCAGACCTCGGCCTGGTACATCTTCTCCGCCCTGGGCTTCTATCCGGTGTGCCCGGCCAGCACGCAATACGCGCTGGGAACGCCGCTGTTCAAGAAAGCGGTCGTGACGCGCCCGGACGGCACGAAGTTCACCATCGACGCCCCCGAAAACAGCGCCGAGGCCTTCTACGTGCAGTCCCTGAAGCTCAACGGCAAGGATTGGACGCACAACTATGTGGAATACGGCGACCTGGTGAAGGGCGCCAAGCTGCAGTTCGGGATGGGCACTGCGCCCGCCACGGACCGCGGCACGAAGAAAGAAGACAAACCTTATTCATTCAGTCAAGAATAAACTATGAAGATTATTGGAAATCCCCTCCCGGGAATGCCCTGGGAAGAAAGGCCCGAAGGATGCAAGGACGTCCTGTGGCGCTATAGCAAGAACCCCGTGATTCCGAGAGACCTGCTCCCGGACAGCAACAGCATATTCAACAGCGCGGTGGTCCCGTTCAAGGGCGGGTTCGCCGGCGTGTTCCGCTGCGACGACAAGAACCGGCGCATGACGCTGCACGTGGGCTTCTCCAAGGATGGCATCAAGTGGGACATCAGGCCGGAGACAATCAAGTTCTCCTGCGACATCCCCGAGGTGGCGGAGTGGGTCTACGGCTACGACCCGCGCGTCGTGGAGATCGACGGCCGCTACTATGTGACCTGGTGCAACGGGTACCATGGACCTACCATTGGCGTGGCATGGACCGACGATTTCGAAACTTTCCATCAGGTGGAGAACGCTTTCCTGCCGTACAACCGCAACGGCGTGATGTTCCCGAAGAAGATCGACGGCCGGTTCGCGATGCTCTCCCGGCCCTCCGACACCGGCCACACGGCCTTCGGCGACATCTTCTACAGCGAGTCGCCGGACCTCGAGTTCTGGGGGCACCACCGCCACGTGATGGCGCCGGCCCCGTTCGAGGTGAGCGCCTGGCAGTGCATGAAGATCGGCGCCGGCCCCGTCCCGATCGAGACCTCCGAAGGCTGGCTCCTCCTCTATCACGGCGTCCTCCGCTCCTGCAACGGCTATGTCTATGCGTTCGGCAGCGCCCTGCTTGACCTCGACGAGCCCTGGAAGGTCCTCGCCCGCAGCGGCCAGTACCTCATCAGCCCGCGCGAGTATTATGAGCTGGTGGGCGACGTGCCCAGCGTGACCTTCCCCTGCGCCGCCCTGCACGACCCGGAGACCGGTCGCATTGCCGTCTACTACGGCTGCGCCGACACCGTCACCGGCCTCGCCTTCGGCTACATCCCGGAGATCGTGGAGTTCACCAAGCGCACGAACATCCTGTAGATGCTGACTACCCTGCTCTTCCTGGCCCTCCAGGTCCTTCCTTTCCCCCGGATGGTGGACATCCCGGCGGGAACGTTCTGGATGGGGACGGACAACCCGCCCATGGAGGACTGGGACGAGGCGCCACGGCGGGAGGTGAAGGTCGATGCGTTCCGCATGAGCGCGACGGAGATTACGAACGCCCAGTACGAAGCATTCGACCCGACGCACAAGCGAGGTGAGCAAGGGTTCTCTACCGGGGATGACGAGGCGGTCATTATGGTGTCCTGGGACGACGCCATGGCCTACTGCCGATGGCTCTCCGAGCAGACCGGCAAACACTACCGCCTCCCTACCGAGGAGGAATGGGAATACGCCTGCCGGGCGGGAACCACGACCGCCTACAACACCGGCGACACCTTCCCGGAAAGCCAGTGGAAGGTGCAGAAGAACACCCGCGACAAGGAGCACGTATCCCTGCAAGTGGCTCAGTTCGAGCCCAATGCGTGGGGGCTGTATGACATGCACGGAAATGTGGAGGAGTGGTGCTCTGATTACTATGGCGACACGGAATTCCGCGTCGTCCGCGGGGGTAGCCACAACACCCCTGTGCGGTATCTCCGGAGCGCCAACCGGTCTGGATCCGTGCAGGCCGACCGCTCCGTCCTGCTGGGGTTCCGCGTTGTGGAAAGTCCCAGGGAAACGATCCGGGTTTGCGGCGATCTGTCCAGACATCCGGTTGGATGGGCCAAGATGGCCAGACGTTCACGGAAACCGGTCTTTCTGGAACCGATTCCCTACATCGTTCCCCCGACGGACAGCCTGACGCCCTTCTATGCCCATAACCATCAGCCGGCCGTCACCTGGACGGGAGAAGGAAGTTCGCGCTCCCTCGACCTGCTGGCCGTCTGGTTCTCCACCGATGCCGAAGCCGGACGCGAGATGGTCGTCCTGCAATCGCGTTTCCATGAAGGCAGATGGGAGCCCGCTTCGCGGTTTTACAAAGTCCCAGACCGAAACATGACGGGGAGCGCCCTGTTGACGTACGGAAGCAAGATCTTGCATTTCCAGGGCATCGGTGATGCAGGCGAGTGGAAAGATCTCGCGCTCGGCATACGGGAAAGTACGGATTGCGGCTACACCTGGACAGAAACCCGACTCATCGAACCCGAACACCGCGTCCGCCATCAGGTCATCGCCGGGCCCATCGTCACGAAGGATGGGCGCATCCTGCTGTGCTGCGACGCCGGGCCGGACGGCGAGGCCGGGACGTCCCTACATGTATCCAAAGACGGCGGCAAGACCTGGGAGGACACCGGCAGCACCATTGCCGGAATCCACGCGGGCATCGTGGAGCGGAAGGACGGCTCCCTGATGGCCTTCGGGCGGGGCAACGCCATCGACGGGCACATGCCCTGCAGCATATCCTATGACGGCGGGTACACATGGACCTATTCCGCCACGGAGTTTCCGCAAATCGGCAGCGGCCAGCGTCTGGTGCTCAAGCGGTTGCAGGAAGGGCCCATCATGCTCTGCTCCTTCGGCGAGAGCGGCCTGTTCGTGGCCCTGAGCTATGACGAAGGCGCCACCTGGCCCGTGAAGAAGCTCCTTACCGACGGCAAGACCCGTGTCCTGGACGGCGGCGCCTGGACCGGCACCTTCACGATGGACGCCACCCACGCCGAGCCCAAAGGCTACCTGGCCTGCACCCAGTCCCCTGACGGCATGATCCACCTCCTCTCCAGCCGCGTCCACTACCGGTTCAACCTCCGGTGGATCGAAAAAAGATAGACCTCCAAAAAAATCGTAAAAATATCGGTAAGCACGCCCCCTCAGCTTCGACATATATTATGTTGACCCATAGTATATGACACAAGAGATTCTTTTCCGATATTTCAAGGGGCAGGCCAGCCCGGAAGAAGAGCGCCAGATCGGCGCCTGGCTCCTCGAGGCCCCGGAGGCTCAGAAGGAATTCGAACAGGCGCACTTCCTCTTCGAAGGAATGGTGTTGCACGCCCCCGCCGGAGCGAACCGCAAGCGCCTGACATTCAAGACCGTCGTGCGCTATGCCGCCGGCATCGCCGCCGCGGCCCTCATTGCCGTCGCCACCGGGCTCTATGTCCATCGGCATACGATCGACACCCTTTCCCACGAGATGATGGCCCTCGCCACCCGGCCGGGCGAGCGCGCGGAGGTCACCCTGTCCGACGGAACCACCGTCACGCTCAATGCCGATTCCCGCATCGAGTATCCCGTCACTTTCAGGGGAGGTGAACGCCGGGTCCGGATGAGCGGTGAAGCCCTCTTCCGGGTCGCCCACGACGCGGACCATCCCTTCGTCGTTTCCACCTTCGCCACGGACATCCGCGTCCTCGGGACGGTCTTCAACGTACTGGCCGACCCCCGCGAGCACCTGTTCTCCACCACCCTCCGGGAAGGTCGGGTGCGCGTGTCCAACCTCGCCGACCCCTCCGACCGGCACGACCTCAAGCCGGGCGAGATGGTCACCCTCGTGGACGGACGGCTGCTGAAGGGCATCCAGGACGACCCGGCCGCCCTGTGCTGGGTGGACGGCCTGATGAACCTGAAGGCCGACAGTTTCGAGGCCCTGATGAAGCGCTTCGAGAAGGCGTACGGGGTGAGCATCGTCCTCAAGACCAACCCCTCCATCCAGGGGCTGAGCGGGGAAATCCGCATCTCGGAAGGCGTGGAGCACGCCCTGAAAGTCCTCCAGCACGTGGTGGACTTCGAGTATGAAATCTACGGAGACAATATTCTGATCCAATAAAAACCAACCAACCACAAACAAACGACATGAAGAAAACAGTCATTTGCCAAGTTCTGACGGCAGTGCTGATGCTTCTTCCCTGCGCCGGAATCCTCCGCGCGCAAGGCCAGACCGTAACCCTGGACCTCAGGGACGTGCCGCTGGAGACAGCGATGCAGAGCATCAAGCAGCAGACGAACTACCTGTTTGTCAACATGAACGTGGACACGCGCCAGCCCGTCACGGCCCGCGTGGACCACAAGGGGATCGAGGCGGCCCTCGACGCCATCTTCGCCCCCATCCATGTTGACTGGAAGATCGAGGGAACGACCATCGTCATCGCCCCGAAGCCCGCCCAGAGCGTGCAGGGTGGCCCCAAGACCGTCCGCGGACGCATCCTGGACGCGAACGGCGAGCCGGTCATCGGCGGCGCCGTGATGGTCAAGGGGACCACCATCGGCGCCAGCACCGACCTGGACGGAAACTTCGAGTTCACCGTGCCCGCCGGCTACGAGAACGGCACCCTGGAATTCTCCAGCCTGGGTTACAGCCCCGTGGAGCTCGCCCTCGCCGGCCGGAACGTCTTCAATGTGACCCTCGCCGAAGAGACCGAGATGCTGGAAGGGACCGTCGTGACGGCCCTCGGCATCCGTCGTGAGCAGAAGGCCCTTTCCTACAACGTGCAGGAAGTCAAGGCCGACGAGCTCCTCTCCAACAAGGACGCCAACTTCGTCAACTCCCTCAGCGGCAAGGTCGCGGGCCTGGTGCTCAACGCCTCCTCCTCCGGTGTGGGCGGCGCCACGAAGGCCGTCATGCGCGGTGTCAAGTCCATCAGCAAGAACAACAACGCCATCTACGTCATCGACGGTATCCCGATGACCGCCACCGTGATGGACGCCTCCACCGAGTTCGGTTCCACGGGCCAGACCGACCCGATCGCCGACATCAACCCGGAGGACATCGAGTCCATCTCCGTCCTGACCGGCGCGGCCGCGGCCGCCCTCTACGGCTCCGCCGCCGCGAACGGCGCCATCGTCGTGAACACCAAGAAAGGATCGGCCGAGAAGACCCAGATCACCTTCTCCTCCAACACGGAAGTGTCCCAGGTCGCTACCCTCCCGCTGTTCCAGAACCGGTACGGCACCGGCGACTACAATTCCGCCGAAGGGTCCGTCGTCCGCAGCTACGGACTTCCCCTGAGCGAATTCAACAACTACGGCTACGATCCCCGGAAAGACTACTTCCAGTGGGGCGTGACCGGCACCGAGAGCGTGAGCCTGTCCACCGGCAACAACAAGAACCAGACGTACCTCTCCGGTTCCGCCGTGAACAACCGGGGCATCGTCCCGAACACCGCCTACAACCGGTACAACGCCAAGTTCCGCAACACCACCAAGTTCTTCAATGACAAAGTGACGCTGGACGTCAGCGCCGAATACATCCTCCAGAACCACCGCAATATGCGCAACCAGGGTCTGTACAACAACCCGGTCGTGGGCGCCTACCTGTTCCCGCGCGGCGGCGAATGGGCCGACATCCGGATGTACGAGCGCTGGGATTCCGCCCGCAAGCTCTACACGCAGTACTGGCCCGTGGGCGACGCCGGCATCACGATGCAGAACCCTTACTGGATCAACTACCGCAACCTCGCCACCGAATCCCGCAAGCGCTACGTGCTGGGCGGCACCCTCTCCTGGGAAATCACCGACTGGCTCACCGCTTCCGGACGCGTCCGCGTGGACAACAGCAACATCACCGACGAAAGCAAGAACTACGCGAGCACGAACACCCAGCTCACCGGCGGTTCCCTGAACGGCTTCTACAGCACCTCTGAAATGAAGGACCGGCAGACCTACGGCGACGCCCTCCTCTCCGCGAACAAGCGCTTCGGCGAGTGGTCCCTCAGCGGCCAGCTGGGCGCCTCCGTCAAGGATATGTACTTCTATTCGATGGGCATCGGCGGTCCGATCGCCGACACCAAGCTCGCCAACAAGTTCTTCCTGGGAATGCTCGAGCAGAGCCAGATGAGCCCGTCCCAGAGCGAATCCCACCAGCAGGTCCAGTCCATCTACGGACAGGCCGAAATCGGCTGGAAGGGTGCGTACTACCTGACGCTCACCGACCGCCGCGACTGGGATTCCGCCCTGTTCGGCCCTCTGTCCACCCAGCACTCCTTCCATTATCCTTCCGCCGGCGTCTCCGTCGTGCTGTCCCAGGCCCTGGCCCTTCCGCAGAGCGTGGAACTCCTGAAGGTGCGCGGCTCCTACGCCCGCGTGGGCACCGCCTTCGAGCGGTTCATCGCGAACCCGCAGCACAGCTACAACGGGAGCACCGCGTCCTACGCCACGAACGCCGCCTACCCGCTCGCCCTCAAGCCGGAATACACCGCTTCTTGGGAAGCCGGCCTGCAGGCGCGCCTGGCCAGCGGCCTGAGCCTCGACCTCACCTGGTACTACACCCACACGAAGGACCAGACCTTCGACGTGGAGCTGTCCGCCGGTTCCGGCTACGAGAAGGCCTACATCCAGACCGGTGACATCCTGAACACCGGCTTGGAGCTGGCCCTCGGCTACAGCCACACCTGGGGGATCTTCTCCTGGAACACCAACTACACCTTCTCCACGAACCGCAACAAGATCGTCTCCCTGGCGAGCAACGCCGTGAACCCGGTGACGGGCGAAGCCATCGACATCGACAACCTCCCGAAGGGCGGTCTGGGCAATGCCCGCTTCTACCTGACGGAAGGCGGCACCCTCGGCGACCTGTATTCCCGGGCCGACCTCAAGCGCGACAACAACCATATGGTCTATGTGGACGAGAAGGGCGGCATCGCCACCGAGAACCTGGGCAGCCTGGACGAGATGATCAAGCTCGGCAGCGTGCTCCCGAAGGCCAACATGGCCTGGCGGAACGACTTCCGCATCGGGAACTTCACCCTGGGCGCCCTCTTCTCCGCCCGCCTGGGCGGCATCGTCTATTCCAACACGCAGGCCAAGCTCGACTGGTACGGGGTCTCCGCCCAGTCCGCCGACGCCCGGGATGCGGGCGGGGTCTTCGTGAACGGGAACGACCTGATTGACGCCAACAAGTGGTTCACCGCCATCGCCGGCGGCGACACGGTCCCGCAGTTCTACACCTACTCCGCGACCAATGTCCGCCTCCAGGAGGCCTCCCTCGGCTACACCATCCCGCGCAAGTCCCTCGGCGGCCTGTTCGACCTGACCCTCCAGCTGGTGGGCCGCAACCTGTGGATGATCTACTGCAAGGCTCCGTTCGATCCCGAGGCCGTCGCTTCCGCGACGAACACCTTCTACCAGGGCATCGACTACTTCATGACGCCGAACACCCGCAACTTCGGCTTCAATATCCGACTCAACTTCTAAGGGAGGACACGCAATGAAAAAGATTCTCACTTATTCCCTGATTCTCCTGGCCGCCGCAGGCTGCACCGCCCGGTTCGAAGAGTACAACACCGACCGCTTCGGCGCCTCCTCCGAGGAGCTCCAGCGCGACGGCTACAGCACCCGGTCCTCGCTCATCGGCCTCGCCGACGGCATCATCGCCCTGGATGTCAACACGACCCAGTTCACCGAGTGCCTGCTGGGCGGTCCGATGGCCGGCTACCTCGCCGACGCGAACGCCGGTTTCAACTATACCATCGGCAATTTCAACGCCCAGAACAACTGGACGAAGGTCCTGATGGAGGACTTCCCCAAGCGCATCTATCCGAACCTGCGGCAGCTCGCCCAGGTGACCTCCGACCCGACCATCCTCGCGGTGGGCGACATCATCAAGGTCGCGGGCATGCACCGCATCGCCGACACCTACGGTCCGATGCCTTACTCCCAGATCGGGGAGGACGGCGCCCTCCAGGTTCCGTTCGACTCCCAGGAGATGGCCTACAAGACGATGATGGAGGAACTCGACGACGCCATCGCTGTCCTGACCGAGAACCGGACCAACAACTTCACCGCCTCCTCCGACGTCATCTTCGGCGGAAACGTGGAGAAATGGTGCCGCTACGCCAATTCCCTGAAACTGCGCCTGGCGATGCGCATGAGCTACGCCGACCCCGCCTACGCGCAGCAGAAGGCCGAGGAAGCCGCCCTCCACGAGATCGGCACGATGGCTTCCGCGGACGACATCGCCCAGCTCACCGCCTTCGGAAACGACGGCAATCCGCTGTACGTGGCCGTGAACTACAACCGCGTGTCCACCCACGCCGACGGAACCGCCTGCATCACCACCGGCGACTCCCACGCCGCCGCGGACATCATCCTGTATATGAACGGCTACAACGACCCGCGCCGGGAAGCCTACTTCACCCGGTGTGAGTTCGAAGGCCTGGATTACGCCGGCCTCCGCCACGGCATCATCATCCCGAACCACGCTTCCGTGGGCCACCGGTATTCCGGCATCAAGATCGACCGGTACAACAGCCCGCTCGTGCTGATGAGCCCGGCCGAGTCCGCCTTCCTGAAGGCCGAAGCCGCCGCCGTGTTCGGCTGGAACATGGGCGGCAGCGCCAAGGAGTTCTATGAGCAGGGCGTCCGCCTCTCCTTCGAGCAGTGGGGCGTGACCGGGGCCGACGCCTATCTCGCCGACGCTTCCTCCGTCCCGGGCACCTACGTCGACCCGGCCGGCACCAACTCCTACAACAACGCCCTCACCACCCTCGCCGTCGCGTGGGACGAAGGCGCCTCCACCGAGCAGAAGCAGGAGCGGATCATGATCCAGAAGTGGATCGCGAACTTCCCCCTGGGCAACGAGTCCTGGGCCGACATCCGCCGCACCGGCTATCCGCACATCCTCCCGGCCACCGACGCCGGCAACAAGTCCCTCGGACGCGTTCCCAACAGCGGTCCGTCCCGGATGCCTTACCCGCAGGAAGAGCGGACCTCCAACGCGGAGAACCTCGACGAGGCCATCGCCAAGTACCTGGGCGGCGAAGACAACTGGACCACCCGTCTCTGGTTTGACTGCAAGAACAAATAAGCCATGAAAGGAATCAAGCATATCGCCATCGCCGCTGCCTGCCTCGCCATCGCGGGGTGCAGCAAATGGACCCTCCAGGAACCGGTGGACGTGGTCTACCCGACCCTGAAGGACAAGAATCCCGCGCTCTACGCCCAGTATATGGAGTCCCTCCGCGACTACCGGGCTTCCGAGCACCGGGTCCTGATCGCGAAGTACGACAACAAGCAGACCGTCCCCGCCGGCCGCGCCGACCACCTGGACTGCCTGCCCGACAGCGTGGACTTCGTCATCCTGAACAATCCGGACAACCTTTCCGAGTCCGTCATCGCCGAAATGGCGTCCATCCGGGAGGAAAAGGCTGTCAAGACCCTGATGAACGTGAGCTTCGACGCCATCGTCAAAGCGTGGGAGACCCTCCTCGCGGACGAGGCCGAGAAGAAGCAGGCGGAATGGGACGCCCTCTCCGACGAGGAGAAGGAAAGCCGGAAAGCCGAGTTCGACGCCGACACCCGCGGCGTGGACGACCAGGACCGTTTCATCGCCTTCGCCGGCGAGAAGACGGAGGCGGCGCTCGCCGTGGCCGACAAATACGGCTATGACGGCGTGAACGCCGTGTTCACCGGCAAGAACCCCGCCACCATCTGGCCCGACCAGCAGCCCGGCTTCCAGGCCCGCTACGACGCCTTCTTCAAGCCCGTCACCGAATGGGCGGCCGGCAAGGTCCTCTTCTTCGAAGGGAATCCGAAGAACGTCCTCACGGAGACTGCGGTCCTGGACCAGGCGCAGTACATCATCCTGCCCTGTGAAAGCATCCAGACCGTCCAGGGTTTCAACGAGCGCATCACCAACGTCCTCGGGAAAGGCGTCCCCGCCGACAAGTTCGTCATCGGGGTGACCGCCCTGGACGTGACGGACGAGGCCGCGACCGACGGCTCCTTCTCCGGCGGCATCTCCGCCATCGCCGGCGCCGCCCTGTGGGCCGTCACGCCCGCCGAGGGCATCGGCAAGAAGGGAATCTCGGTCAACCACGCCCAGTTCGACTATTACAACATCCAGGACGTGTACCGGGAAATCGGCACGGCCATCGCCCTGATGAATCCTTCACCGGTCAAATAAGCTTGGATATGAAAAAGAAGATCATTTACGGCGCAGCCGCTCTCCTGGCCCTCGTCTCCTGCCAGACCCAGAAGGAAAAGCTGGATGCGCATCATTTCGACAACAAACTGTATATCAACACCCAGGAGCTCTCCGAGGAAATCCTCGTGAAGCCGGGTCACGGCAGCATCGTCCGCACCCTCAACCTCGGCACCGCCCTGCAGGCGGACGAGGACATCACGGGCGTGTTCGTCGCGGATACGTCCCTGGTCTCCACCTACCGGACCATCTATATGGCCCCTGACGTCGTCGCCCTCCCGCTCACGATGTGCGACATCGAGAATCCGGAAGTGACCCTCAAGAAGGGGTCCAACGCCTCCACGGACGCCACCGTCGTGTTCAGCGGGATGGACGCCCTGAACCGCAACCTCACCTATGTGATGCCGATCGCCCTGAAGAACGTGGACCAGATCGGGATCGTCCGTTCCAAGACGGTCGTCTATTATGTCTTCAAGGGAGCCGCCCTCATCAACGTCGTGTGCAACATGACCGAGAACCGCGCCGGCGCCTCCGCTTGGAAGACGCCCGCCAAGTTCACGAACATGACCCAGTTCACGGCCGAGGCCCTCGTCCGCCAGAATATGGCCGGACGCCTGATTTCCACCGTGATGGGCGTGGAAGGACATTACCTCCTCCGCATCGGTGACGCGGGCGTGCCCGACACCCAGCTGCAGATCGCCTCTTCCTCCAACCAGACGAACTCCAACATGACCCTGACCCTCGGCCAGTGGACCCACATCGCCTGCGTGTTCGACAACGGGAAGACCACGGTCTATTTCAACGGCAGGAAGGTGCTGGACGGGGCCAATTCCGGCCGCAGCAGCGTCACCTGGGGCGCCTACGGCTCCGACAAGGGCGAGACTTCCGGCCGCTACTTCTGGCTGGGATACTCCTATGCCGGCGACCGTTATCTCGACGGCGAGATGGCCGAGGTCCGTATCTGGGACCACTGCCTGAGCGCTGAAGAGATCAACGCCGACACCCACTTCTACACGGTCTCCCCGGACGCCGACGGACTCGTCGCCTACTGGAAGATGGACGACGGCGCCGGCACCACGCTCAAGGACTCCTCCCCGAACGGGAACGACCTCACGCTGGACAATCCGACCAAGTGGCCCAAGGTTTCCCTGCCCGAGGCCGACTAATGCCTGACGATTATGAAAAAGATCAACACTTATATCGCAGCGTCCGTCCTTGCAGTCCTGGGCCTCTCCGCCTGCAACGAGACCATCGTCGTCGACAAGGTCGACGAGGGCGCCTATGCCAATGTGACCAGCCTCGTCACCAGCCTCCGGGACGCCTCCACCAACCGGGTGGAGAACGTCGTGGAGATGCGCTCCGAGCCCATCGCCACGGAAATCGTCTACACCCTGGGCCGCGCTCCGAAAAAGGGCGTGGACGTGACCGTCCAGTACGATGCGGCCTATGTCGACGCCTACAACCAGGCGCACGGCACTTCCTTCCGGGCCTACCCCGAATCCAAGGTCTCCCTCCAGAACGGCGGCAAGATCGTCGTCGCTCCGGACGAGAAGGTTTCCTACGCCCTGGACCTCACCCTGGACCCGTTCGATGACAAGGAGGAAGCCACCTACGTGCTTCCCCTGAAGGCCGTCACCACCACCGACGGCGTGAAGGTGTCCGAAGACGAGAGCCACCTCGTGTACCTCGTGAAGAACATGTCCTGGCAGTCTTCCGTCATCCGGAAGGAGGGTGAGAAGAAGATCATCAACTGGATCGAGGTGAACAACACCAACCCGCTGAACATGCTCCAGTTCGAGACCGAGGACGGGCGCCTGCTCACCGACTACGTGGTGTTCTTCGCCTACAACATCAATTACAACAAGGAGACCGGCGAGGTCTATGTGTTCTCCAACCCGCAGTGCCAGTACATCCTGGACCACTACGACGAGGTGGTCCGCCCGCTGCGCGAGCGCGGCATCAAGGTGATCATCAGCATCCTGGGGAACCACGACGAATCCGGCCTCGCCCAGCTCAGCGACGCGGGCTGCCGCGACTTCGCCCAGAAGGTGGCCGCCATCGTGAACGGCTACGGTTTCGACGGGGTCAACTACGACGACGAGTATTCCAACAGCCCGGACCTCTCGAACCCGTTGTTCGCCCAGAGCTCCACCACCCAGGGGAACCGCCTGTACTTCGAGACCAAGAAGGCCCTGCCTGACAAGGAGATGGTCTCCTACCAGGTCGGAAGCGCCCGGGGCAACGCCCCCGTGGACGGCGTGGACCCGGCCGACTATATGGACATCTTCAACGGCGACTACGGCCGCCGGGCCGTCCCCTACGGGAGAGCCAGCCTCGCCACTTGCTCCTACCAGTCCACCGAGTTCGCCCAGGGCTGGTACATCCCGACCGCGTCCGAGGCCCAGAACTTCGTGAACTCCGACTATGGCTTCTGGATGACCTTCTCCCTGTGGAATTCGCAGGGCCGCAAGTCCGACTGGGATGCGATGAACATCCTGTCCCAGGCCGTCCTCGGCTCCCCGCTCAAGAAGCCCGCGTACTACTATCCCGAGACCAAGTCCCTCGAGACCAAACCCATAACCTGGTAATGCCATGAAAAAGTATATCACACTCTTTGCAGCCGCCGCGCTGGTCCTTGCCGGCTGCGGCGAGAAAGAGCAGCCGCAGCTCGTGGACGACAGTTCCGTGGACCTGTCCGAGCTGACCATCACAGCCGGTCCGGAAGGCGGTGAGTTCTCCGTGAACGTCACCTCCTCCGAGCCCTGGCGGGTCTCCGGCCTCTGCGACTGGGTCACCCTCGCCGCCGAGTCCGGCAACTCCGGACAGCCGCTCCGCCTGACCGTCGCCCCGAACCCCGGGGAGAAGGTCCGCACCGCCCGGTTCAAGGTATTCGCCGGCAGCGCCGTCAAGGCGCTCGAGGTGACCTCCAACCCGACCTTCGTCATCAACCTGGACGGGGAAGACACGATGAGCCTTCCGGCCGATGCCTCCCACTTCACCGTCGCGGTGAAATCCAACGTGGACGGATTCCATATCGACGTTCCCGACTGGATCGTCGCGGGTGACGTTTCCGAAGCCTTCGGCAAGAAGATCTTCGCCTTCGATTCCAAGCGTTCCTCCGAGTTCAAGGCCCGGGAGGGAAAGATTGTCATCAGCGCCGACGGCATCGCCGACAAGACCGAGGTGTCCGTCACCCAGGCCCAGCGCGACACCGCCTTCGTCGAGGAAGGGAGCAGCATCATCAAGGGGCTCGAGGCGCTGGACCTCACCCTGAACATCCGCAGCAACGTGGACATCTCCTACTCCCTCCCCGCCTGGCTCACCGAGACTTCCGCCCAGGAGAAGGAAATGGACGAAACCGGCCTGAAGACCCGCACCGTCGCGCTGCACGCCGACGCCTGCGGAGGCTCCCGCGCCGCCACCGTCAACTTCCTGACGGGCCGCGTGAACTGCGGCCGGGTGTATATCAAGCAACAGAACCCGAACCCGGTCTTCGCGACCATCCCGGACGCCAACCTGGCTTCCACGCTGGAAAACAACGGCTGGATCCTGGCGGACCCGACCACCGGCAAGAGCGAGATCCTGGAGGCCGGCCTCACCGCCACTTCCCTCACCCTCGGTTCCACGAGCCAGTCCTACAGCCTCACCCCCATCGAGTCCATCGAAGGCCTGGAGCAGTTCCCGAAACTCGCTTCCCTCACCGTCGCCTCCTGCTCGGTCCTGAAGGTGGATGTCAGCGCCTTCCCGGCCCTGACGGAACTGACCCTGCAGAACGACCGCTACCTGCAGGAGGTGAACCTCGGCGACCGCCCTGTCGCCACCCTCTCCTGCCGCAGCACCGGTTACGGCTATTGCGCCGCGAAGGATGTCGTGTTCAAGGGAACCCAGGTGACTTCCATCGACTTCAGCGGCGCGTCCTCCTACATCGGCTACGGCTACGAGGATTCCCTGGAGAGCGTGGACGTGACCGGCTGCCCGGCCCTGACCACCCTCAACACCCGCCGCGTGAGCAACTCCTCCTGGTCCTGGTACGAATCCTCCCTCGCGAAGATCTACGTGACGGCGGCGCAGAAGGACGCCCTCACCGTGACCAAGAACGACCATACTGAAATCGTCGTAAAGTAAACGCGTTATGAAGAAATTCCTGAAATACCTGTCCGTTGCGGCCGCCTGCGCGGCGGCCTTGACGGCTTGCACCGACCAGGAAATCGTGGGCACCCACGACGGCGACGGTCTGTATATGAACCACGCCCTCCTCAAACTGGTCAAAGGCGACACCTACAACCTGGTCGCCACGGTCACCCCGAAAGGCGCCGGCAAGGCCACTTTCACCTCCGCCGACCCTTCCGTCGCCTCGGTCGATGAGAATGGCCTGGTGACCGCCCTCCGCGGCGGCGAGACCGTCATCACCACGACCTCCGGCAGTTTCAAGTCCGAATGCGCCGTGATCGTCTCCTCCCCCGTCACCACCGTCACGCTGGACAAGACGGAAGCCCAGATGGGCAAGGGCGAGACCCTCGAGCTCACCGCGACCGTCGGCCCGGATGACATCAACGTCCCGTATACCGTGACCTGGACCACCGACAACCCCGCCATCGTCCGCGTGACGCCGGATGCGGAGAATCCCGCCCGGGCGACGGTTGCCGCCCTGGCCGGCGGCAACGCCGCCGTCACGGTCAGGGCGGGCGAAGTCTCCGCCACCTGCAAGGTCGTCGTGGACGTGAAGCTCATCGGCATCACCGTCAGCCCGGCCACCGCCCGCGTCCAAGGCGGCGAAACCGTCCAGCTGACCGCCGGGAAGAATCCGGAGGACGCCGTGGAGGATGTCACTTTCACCTGGAAGAGCTCCGACGAGAACATCGCCACCGTGGACCAGAACGGTCTGGTGACCGGCAAGAAGGAAGGTACCGTGACGATCACCGTCCTCGGCGGCGGCTTTGAAGCCAACGCCACGGTGGAAGTCGTGGGCAACGCCAACACCACGGTCGCCAACATCAAGAACAACTTCTTCCCGGTCAACTGGAAGTCCAACGTCGCCAACCTGGAATCCGTGACCGTGGAGTGGCTGATGCGGGCCGAGAAATGGGTCACCGACCAGAACAACTCCGTGAACACGGTCTTCGGCATCGAAGGCCAGTGGCTGCTGCGCATCGGCGACGTGGGCATCGGTCAGAACCAGCTCCAGCTGGCGACCAACCACGGCAACAACACGCCGGATGTCCGCTTCGAAGCCAACCGCTGGTATCACGTCGCCGTCGTCTACGAGTATGCCACCCGGAATGTGTCCTACTATGTCAACGGTGCCCTTGTGGCCACCGGCAGCGGCTTCGCCACCCAGAGCGTGAACCTGACGAACAACTGCTTTGTCGGCAAGTCCTATGACAATTCCCGTTCGTTCTGCGGCGACATCGCCGAGATGCGCGTGTGGAAGACGGCCCGTTCCCGGGCGGACATCGCCGCTTCGATGTATGAGTTCCGCGGCTCCTCCGCCGACCTCGTCGCCTACTGGAAGTTCAATGAAGGCGCCGGCAACGTGGTCAAGGACCAGTCCGGCAACGGAAATGACATCACCGCCAACGCCGCCCTCACCTGGAAGGAAATCGAAGGCGGCATCAACGTGGAATAATCCTGTCCGATACCTTTTGGGAAAGCCCGGTCCGCCTTGAACCGGGTTTTCTTTTCTGCCGGAATAAGCGTATCTTTGTGCCGCCCGCCATGGAGCAGAAAACCGTCATATCGCTGCAGGAATTCACGGCGCTGTACGCCGCGTACAGCCATCGCTTCGTGGATATCGCCTTTTCCTATCTCCAGGACCGCCAGGAAGCGGAAGATGTTGTTTCCGAAAGCTTTATGGCTTTCTGGAACGGCCGGGAGGACGCCTTGACCCAGAATCTTCCCGCCTACATCCTGGGCATCGTCAAGCACAAGTGCCTGGACCGGCTGCGCAGCCGCGAAAGCACCGACCGGCGCTGCCGCAACATCTACCAGCAGGCCTGCCGGGACGCGGAGATCCGGGTCCTCCAGAACGACTCCCTCACCCAGAAGCTCTTCCAGGACGAGATCCGGGAAATCCTCGAGCGCGAGCTCGCCCGGATGCCCGCCCGGACCGCGGCCGTGTTCAACGCCTCCCGGGTGGAAGGAAAGACCTACAAGGAGATCGCCGAGTCCCTGGGGATTCCCGTGCGGACCGTCACGCGGGAAATCCAAAACGCGCTGGCTCAACTCCGTAAGTCCCTGCAGGACTATCTCCCGGTGGTGCTGCTGATGCTTACCCTGCCCAGATAGTTGTAAAGCTTCGCGGTTTTTCGTAAATTTACACGATTTAACCACATGGACATGAAATTCCACAAACTTCTTTTCGCCGCCGCTGCAGCCGCCCTCGTCGCCTGCACCACGGCCACTCCTTCCGAAGACTACGCCACCTATGTGAATCCCAAGATCGGGACCGGCGGCCACGGCCACGTGTTCGTGGGCGCCAACGTGCCCTTCGGCCTCGTGCAGCTGGGCCCGACCAGCATCCCGCAGGAATGGGACTGGTGCTCCGGCTACCATGACAGCGACCGGACCGTGATCGGCTTCAGCCATACGCACCTCAGCGGCACTGGCATCGGCGACCTGTTCGACATCACGGTGATGCCCACGACCGGCCCCACCGCACCCGCCCGCGGCACGGAGAACGACCCGGCCTCCGGCGCCTGGTCCTATGCGGACCGCACGAAGGAAATCTGCGAACCCGGCTACTACAGCGTTCCCCTGGAGCGCTACGGCATCCTGGCGGAAATGACCGCCACCACGCGCGTGGGCTTCCACCGCTACACTTTCCCGGCCACGGACAACGCGAACCTGGTCTTCGACCTGGAAAACGGCGGCTGCTGGGATGACGTCACCGACGCCGGCTTCGAGGTCGTCAAGGACGACGCCGGCCACGTGAAGGCCCTCGGCGGCTACCGCTTCTCGACGGGATGGGCCAAGAACCAGAAGATTTTCTTCTGGGCCGAATTCTCCCGGCCTTCCGTGGAATTCTCCGTCGCGGAGAACCCGAACAACGACAGCGAGCGCAAGCGCGTACGCAAGCCCATCTACGGTTACTACAACCTGGGCAAGGTCGAGGAAGGGACGCAGGTGCTCGTGAAGGTCGCCCTCTCCCCCGTTTCCGTCGAGGGCGCCAAGGCCAACATGGCCGCGGAACTCCCCGGCTGGGACTTCGAGGCCACGAAAGCCGCCGCGCGGGCGGCCTGGAACGAGGAATTGAGCCGCGTCGCCGTCACCTGCCCGGATGCCGACACCAAGACCGTCTTCTACACCGCGATGTACCACACGATGGTCGCTCCGTCCGTCTTCGACGACGTGGACGGCCAGTACCGCGGTTCCGACGACGTCGTCCGCAAGGGCAACTTCCGGAACTACACCACCTTCTCCCTCTGGGACACCTACCGCGCCCAGATGCCGCTGATGACCCTCATCCACGCGGACCGCTGCAACGACATCACCGCCACCTTCTACCACATCTACAAGGAGCAGGGCGACCTGCCGGTGTGGCACCTGATGGGCAACGAGACCGACTGCATGGTGGGCAACCCGGGCCTCATCGCCTTCGCCGACAACATTGTCAAGGGCTTCCAGGCCGGCCTCACCAAGGAGCAGATGATCACCGCGATGACCAAGACCGCCACCACGCCCGACCGCGGCCAGGACCTGCGGATGGAATACGGCTACATCCCGGCCGACCTCTACCGCGAATCCGTCGCCAACGACATGGAATACGCCGTCGCGGACGGCGCCCTGGCGAACGCCGCCGAGTTCCTCGGCGACAAGGCCACGGCCGTCGTCTACCGCGACCGCAGCCACTCCTACCGCCATTTCTGGGATCCGGACCTGCAGTTCATGCGCGGCCGCAAGGTCGACGGCACCTTCACCGAGCACTTCGACCCGATCTACTCCCGCCACGAGACCTCCGACTACACCGAGGGCACCGGCTGGCAGTACATCTGGCTCGTCCCGCAGGACGTCCAGGGCCTTCAGGACCTGTTCGGTTCCCGGGAGGCGATGCTTGCGAAGCTGGACGGCCTCTTCGAGGCGCCGGACCACGTGGAGGGCGAGAACGCCTCCCCGGACATCTCCGGCCTCATCGGCCAGTACGCCCACGGCAACGAGCCCGGTCACCACACCATCTACCTGTATTCCATGCTGGGCGAACCCGACAAGGCCGCGGACCGGCTCCGTCAGGTGTACAAGGAAATGTACTTCAACGACGTGGAAGGCCTCGCCGGCAACGAGGACGTGGGCCAGATGAGCGCCTGGTACGTCCTGTCCAGCTTCGGCTTCTACCAGGTGGAACCGGCCTGCCCGCGCTTCTGGTTCGGCGCCCCGAACCTGGAGAAGGCGGTCCTGAAGGTCGCCGGCGGCACCTTCACCATCACCGCCAAGGGCCTCTCCGCCGAGAAGCCCTACATCCGCGGCGTCAAGCTGAACGGACAGCCCTACGACCTCCCGTACATCGAGTACAAGGACATCGTCAAGGGCGGAACGCTTGAATTCACAATGGGTAAATAATATGGGAAACTACACCAACGATTCCAGGATCGTCCTTACCCTGGACGCCGGCGGTACCAACATGGTGTTCGGCGCGATGAAGGGCGAAGAGTACGTGGGCGAGCCGATCACGCTGCCTGCCAATGCCAATGACCTGGACCTGTGCCTGAAGACGATGGTCGTCGGGTTCGAGTCCGTGATGAACACCCTCGGCGGCGAGAAACCCGTCGCCATCAGCTTCGCCTTCCCCGGCCCGGCCGACTATCCGAACGGCATCATCGGCGGTTACCTGCCGAATTTCCCGTCCTTCCGCGAGGGCGTGGCCCTCGGACCGTTCCTCGAGGATAAGTTCGGCGTGCCCGTGTTCATCAACAACGACGGCGACCTGTATGCCTTCGGAGAAGCCCTCGGCGGTGTCCTCCCGCAGGTCAATGCAAAGCTGGCGGCCCTGGGCAGCGCCAAGCGCTATCACAACCTCATCGGCTACACCTTCGGCACGGGCTTCGGCATCGGCTGCGTCATCAACGGCAAGCTGAACCGGGGCGACAACTCCTGCGTGGAGACCTACTGCCTTCCGCACAGCCGCATCGACGGAGTCATCGTGGAAGACGGTGTCGCCGTCCGCGCCGTCAAGCGCGTGTACGCGGAACGCTCCGGCGTGAACGATCCCTCCCTCACCCCGAAGGACATCTATGACATCGCCGAAGGCAACCGTCCCGGCAACCCCGAGGCCGCCAAGGCCGCCTTTGCCGAGATGGGCACCGTCGCGGGCAACGCGATGGCCGTCGCCGCCCAGCTGATGGACGGACTCATCGTCATCGGCGGCGGCATCACCGCATCCAAGAAGTATTTTATGCCGGCCCTGCTGGACGCCCTCCGCGGCACGGTCCGCACCCTGTCCGGCGACACCCTCGCCAAGGTGCAGATGAAGGTCTACAACCTGGACGACGAGGCCGAATTCGCCGCCTTCGCCAAGGGCAGCGCCCGCGAGCTCAAGGTGTACGGCTCCGACAAGACCGTCACCTACGACCCGCAGAAGCGCATCGGCGTGATGATCTCCAAGATCGGCGCCTCCAAAGCCATTTCCGTCGGCGCCTACGACTTCGCGCTGGCCCAATTAGATGCCAGATAGCCTATGTATCCGCTGAAATTCGAACCCATCTTCAAGACCATCGTCTGGGGCGGCGAGAAGATCGCCCCCTACAAGGGCGTGGAAACCGAACAGGAGCACATCGGCGAAAGCTGGGAACTGTCCGGCGTGAAAGGGAACGAGTCCGTGGTCGCGAACGGCGCCCTCAAGGGCCGTACCATCGCGGATCTCGTGAAAGAGTACAAGGGCCGTCTCGTGGGCGAACACGTGTATGCCAACACCGGCGACGAGTTCCCGCTGCTGATCAAGTTCATCGACGCCCTCTCCGACCTGTCCGTGCAGGTCCATCCGAACGACGAGCTGGCCGCCGTGCGGCACAACGGCTCCAAGGGAAAGACCGAGATGTGGTATGTCGTCGCCGCCGAGCCGGGCGCGCACCTGCTTGCCGGAATGACGCAGGAAATCACCCCCGAGGAGTATGAAAAGCGCGTGGCCGACGGCACGATTACCGACGTGCTGGCCCGCCACGACGTCCATCCCGGAGACGTGTTCTTCCTCCCGGCCGGACGTATCCACGCCATTTGCGGCGGCTGCTTCATCGCCGAGATCCAGCAGACTTCCGACATCACCTACCGCATCTACGACTACGGCCGCCTGGGCCTGGACGGCAAGCCCCGCCAGCTCCACACGGAGCTCGCGAAGGATGCCATCGACTATAAGGTCTATCCGGAGTACCGCACCTCCTACACCCCCGTCAAGGACGCGGAGAACGAAGTCGTTTCCTGCAAGTACTTCACCACCAGCATCTACGACCTGGACCAGGCCGTCACGAAGAATCTGGAGGACACCGACTCCTTCCTCGTGGTGATGTGCCTCTCCGGCCACGGCTCCCTGACGGACGCCGAGCCCGTCTATGACGCCGAAGGCCGCCGCGGCCCCACCAAGGGCCACGTCATCGACCTTCGCCAGGGCGAAACCGTCCTCGTCCCCGCCACCTCCGCCGGCGTCACCTTCACCCCCGCCGAGGGCGGGATGAAGGTCCTGACGAGTTACATCAAGTAGCTGATTGACAACATATTAAATAGCAAGAGGTGCACCGGCCGGTGCACCTCTCAATCGTTAAGGAACAATCCGTCAGCGACTTACTCCAGGCCGCGGGCGCGGAGGAGGGCCGCTGGGTCGGGATCGGCGCCGCGGAACTGCCGGAAGAGCGTCATCGGCTCCTCGGAACCGCCCTTCTCGAGGAAGGTCTGGCGGAAAGACTTCGCCGTGGCGGGGTTGAAGACGCCGTCGGCCACGAACTTCTCCCAGGCGTCCACGTCCAGGACCTCGGACCACAGGTAGCTGTAGTAGCCGGCGCTGTAGCCGCTGTTGAAGATGTGGTTGAAGTAGGTCGTGCGGTAGCGCGGGATGATCTCGTCGATGAGGCCCATCTCCCCGCAGACCTTCGTTTCGAAGTCGCGGATGGACTGGGCGTCGGTGAACTTCGCGAGGTCCTCGGCCGTAAGTTCGTGCCACTTCATGTCCAGGATGGACGCGGCGCAGAGCTCACCCGTGGTGAAGCCCTGGTTGAACTTCAGCGACTTGCCGATCTTCTCCACGAGTTCCGCCGGGATGGGCTCGCCGGTGCGGTAATCCTTCGCATAGACGGCGAGGATTTCCGGGACGAAGGCCCAGTTCTCGTTGAACTGGGAGAACATCTCCACGAAGTCGCGGGTGACGGCGGTACCGGACACTTCCTCGTAACGGCACTTGGTCAGGAAGCCGTGCAGGGCGTGGCCGAACTCGTGGAAGGCGGTCTGGACATTGTCGATGGAAAGCATCGACGGCGCGTCCGCCGTGGCGGGCGGGAAGTTGCAGACATTCACGATGATCGGGCGGACATCCTGGCCGTCCTTGACGTACTGCTCGCGGAAGTTGTTCATCCAGGCGCCGCCCCGCTTGGTGTCGCGGGAGAACCAATCCTGGTAGAAGATGCCGAGGAGGGAACCGTCGGCGTCCGTGAGCTTGTAGGCCTTCGTCACGTCATTGTACACCTCCACCTCGGGCGCGGGCTCGATGTGGATGCCGTAAACCTTCTCGGCGGCCGCGAAAACACCCTTGGACACGCTATCCGCCGTGAAGTACGGGCCGGTGACGGATTCGTCCAGGTCGTACTTCAGGGCGCGGACCTTCTCCGCGTAGTAGAACCAGTCCCAAGGCTCGATCTTGTGGCCGGCGACGGCCTCCATGTCGGCGATCTCCTCCTTGGCCTTGCGCATCGACGCGTCCATGATGGGCTGCAGGAAGGCGTCCACCGTCTCCGGGTTGCCGGCCATCTTGTCGGCGAGGAGATACTCGGCGGAAGTCTTGTAGCCCAGCAGGTTTGCCTTCTCCGTCCGGAGCTTCATGATCTCCAGGACGATGGCGTTGTTGTCGTGCTCGTCACCGTGGTTGCCGCGGCTGGAATAGGCCTTGAAGGCCTTCTCGCGCAGCGCGCGGTCCTCGCAGGTGGCCATGAAGGTCGGGTAGGCCGACACGGTCACGCCGATTGCGTCCCGGAAGGCGTTGTTCTCCGCCAGGAGGTTCTGGCCGAACTTCTGGCTCAGGACGGCGAGGCGGCTGTTGATCTCCGCGAAACGGGCCTTCTTCTCCGCGTCCAGGCTGACGCCGTTGCGGACGAAGCGGTCATAGAGCTTCTTCACGACCATCTGCTGCTCGCGGTCCAGGCCGTCCATGTTCTCGTACACGGCCTTCACCCGGGCGAAGAAGCCCTCGTCCATGAAGATGGCGTCGGAGGCCTCCGTGATGATCGGGGTCACCTCCTCCTCGATCTGCTGGATCGCGGGGGTGGAGTCCGATTCGGAGAGGTTGAAGAAAACGCCGGACACCTTGGACAAAAGGTCGCCGGAAAGCTCGTAGGCCGCGATCGTGTTCTCGAACGTGGGAGCGTCCGGATTCTCGACGATCGCGCGGATTTCGGCCTTCTGGGCCTCGATGCCGGCCAGGAAGGCGGGCATATAGTCCGCTTCCGCGATCTTGCTGAATGGAGCCGTCCCGTACGGGGTGTTCCACTCCTCACTGAAAATCTTTCCGGCCTTCGGGCCGCAAGCGGTCATCGTCAATGCCATCGCTGCAATCAAGAGGATTCTTCGGGTCATTGTTTCTGGATCTTTACGCTGTTTTCATCGACCAGGGCCAGCTGCGCGGCCCCGTTGTACACGGTCAGGATGCCCGTGGCGGAGCACAGCGCGCCGTCGTCCTTCCCCTTGGGGTCGCCGAGGATGAGCGGGTCGATCTGTGTGTCCGCGAACTTCGCGTAGCCGCTGGTGCGGATCTGGACCGCCTGGCCCTGCGGCAGGTGGAAGTAGTGGCTGGTGGTGATGGCCGTCGCGTTCTCGCGGATGGTCTGCTTCACCGTCAGGCCCGTCTGCTCGTCGAAGATGTCGTCCATTGACTTGTCCGAGCTGGTGCAGCGGTCGAAGTGGCCGCCGTCCAGGTACTCCAGGAACTTGTTCTTGGACATCGCCCAGGTGGTCACGCCGAAGGTTTCGGTGGAGCAGAAGACCCGGTTGGTGGAGGCCTTCTTGTCCTTGTACGGGTCGATGTAGATGAGGATGAAGATACGCTTGTACGCCTCGGTGTTGTACTCGGGCTGGGCGCCGTACCGGAGGTCCTCCAAGGTCACCAGCTGGCCCCAGAGCGGGTTGGTGTACCCCTCCTTGATGGCCGCCGCGAGCTCGTCTTCCGTGACGCGGAGCGGGGGGACGGGGTCGCCCCAGGCGCCGCGGATCACGTGGGCGTCGATCAGGTAGCGGTTGTCCAGGTAGGAAGTCTCGTACTCGCCGGTGGGGTCCTCGATGCCCAGCTGGGGCATCCCGTTGTACTGGCCGATGGTGAGGCCGCCGCACTTGACATAGACCGTCTGGCCCAGCTTGTAGTCGCTGTACAGGGAGGACAGGCCGATCTTGACGCTGATCACGCCGGTCTCGTCCTGGATGTAAAGTTCGCGGTAGATATTCCCGGAATGGTCGTCGGAGATGACCTTGCCGGCGATGACCATATCGTCGTCCTGGATCTTCAAGACGCCGTGCTTGGCATACAGCTCCTTGAGGTTCGCGATGGTGGACGTCACTTCCAGCTCCGCGGCCTCATACATATGCACGTCGCCGTACTCGCCGGTGAACACCGGCTCCCACTCCTCGCAAGCGGCGAGGGCGAGGGTTGCCGCA
This sequence comes from uncultured Bacteroidales bacterium, assembly GCA_947169405.1. Lineage (GTDB taxonomy): Bacteria > Bacteroidota > Bacteroidia > Bacteroidales > UBA932 > Cryptobacteroides. Next base: position 32,636 of record CAMVPS010000004.1, on the reverse strand, counting down.
GCAACAATCAGGATACGCTTTCTCATGGCCTAGAATCGGAAATAGATGTTCAACATATAATTGAAACCGCTCATATAGAAGTACTTGGAGTCGAAACGGTAGAACATTTCCTTCGCCACGGTGTTCTTCACGATGCGGGTCTGCTCATAACCGCCGGTCTTCACCCAGGTGTTGTTCAGCAGGTTCTTCGCGTTCAGGGAGAAGCCCAGCTGGTACTTCCGCTGGATGTACCAGGACTTGCCCACGGACAGGTTCAGGAGCCACTGCGGGTCGAACTTTTCCTGCTCGCACATGTACACGACCTCGAACGGCGTGACCTCGCGGTCCGGGCCGGCCGTCGCATAGTCCGTGCGGTAGAGCGGGTTCATCGACAGGTAGGAATGGCCGAAGTAGTCGATGTCGGCGTCCACGAACCAGTAGTTCCAGTTCCACGCCAGGCCCAGGCTCACGGCGAGCTGCGGGGTGGACTCCACATAGTGGCGGACGATCGTGCCGTCCACGTTGGGATGGCTCTTCCAGTACGGGACCACGACACCGTAGGTGCCTTCCACGATGGAGGCGTTGTTGTCGATGGTCTGGTACATCTTCGGGTTGGAGGTGTAGTAGTACTCGCCGTAGCCGATCACGCCCTGGAGGGCGAGGTTCGGGATGTCAGTCGGAATCTTCCAGCCCATCTCCATACCCACGTGCCGCTCGTCGATGCCGGTGAGGGCGAAGTTGGTGAAGGAGTTCTGGCCGTCGTCATAAAAGCTCATCACCTTGGCCTGGTCCATGATGTCGGTGTAGTAGCCCGTGATCCGGAAATTGTAGCCGTTGGAGGACACCTGGTAGTTGATGTCGCCGGTGAGGGTCTTGACGGTCGTCAGCTCGGGAGCCAGCTGGTTGCGCGTACGCGGGGACATGAACGACTGGCTGAAGGTGGGCGCGTCGTTGAAGTAGCCCGCATTGGCATAGAACCGGTGGCCGCCGGGGAGGACGTAGTTGAGGTTCACCTTGCCGGCGTAGGTCAGGAACCGCGCCACCTTGGACTTGCCGTAGGACGTGATGGGATCGCCGTTCTCGTCATAGGTGGTCACTTCCCGGCCGTCGATGACGATCGGCTTCCCGTTGTCGTCCACGCCCGGGAACAGGCCCTTGCGGTTGAGGCCCTGCCGCCAGAAGGCGGTCTGGCCCACGCGGCCGCCGACGGCCATCTCGAAGTTGCCGACATTCAGCTTGCCGGACAGCCAGCCGTTCCACTTGCGTACGTTGGCATAATAGTCATAGCCGTACTTGTCCCCGACGCGGATCTTCTGCGCGGAACCGTTCTTCATCCAGTAATCCAGGTCGTTCTGGGTCATATACGGGAAGGCGGCATAGTCGCGCTCGGCGAAGGAGTCCATGTTGTAGAAGTACTCGCCGCCCAGCAGGTCGTCCATCTTCTGGTAGTATTCGGTCCGGTTCACCTTCGCATCGGCGCCGCCGGTGAGGGTGAAGACCCGGGACGGACGCCACTTGAAGTTGAAGGCGAAGTTCAGGTCCTGCTGGTCCACGCGGCGTTCCTGCAGCGCGTACTTGGAGCGGCGCTCGCCGTCCTCGACATTCAGCTTGTTCACGGCGTACAGGCGGTCCCAGTTGATGTGGGCGTACTGCGGAAGGTCGTTCCGCCAGACTTCCTCGGCCCAGGCCGCCTTCATCCCATTCATCCGGTTGTAGTCGTCGTCCTCCATATAGAAGTAGCTCGGGAGGTTCCGGTAATAGTCCGGACGCGGATCCTGGGCGTCATACCAGTCGAGGGCGGTGTAGCCGTTCTTGCCGAAGCGGTACAGGACCGTAGCGCCGGCGTTGAACTTGGGACCGGGCGTGAAGTCGTACTTGAGGATGGCGATGGGCTCGTGCGTCTTGCGGACGCGGGCGTTGCGCACCTTGCCGTTCTGGTAACCCCAGTTGGAGTTGTACATATTGTCGCCCATCAGGTCGTAGACCTCCTGGGTCGAGGCGTTCGCGGCGCCGCGCTGGCCGGGCGTGCCCATCAGGACGAGGCCGAGCTTGTGCACGTCGTCGAACTGCTTCTCGACCGCGGCGTAGTAGGCGAAGGAACGGTAGTACACACCCTTCACCCAGTCGTTGCCGCCCAGGCGGGCCGACACGTTGAACGCGTAGGACCAGCCGTCGTCCCGGGGGCCGGAGGCGTAGGTCATCATCAGGCGCAGCCGGTACAGCTGGCTGTTGGTGAGCACGCTCCCCCGCCATCCCTTGCGGACGGACAGGGCGTTCACCGGGATGTTGGTGAGGCCGTTGTAACCGCCGATGCCGTAGTCGGAAATTTCGGCGCCGTTGACGGTGTACTTCGTGCGGGTGGCCTCGTTGAGGCCGCTCCACAGCGAGAACGGGGAATACCCGGTGATGGCGTCGTTCATCTTGACGCCCGCCAGGTACACGTCCTGCGACTCGGAGGAGTAACCGCGCACGCGGTAACGGACGGAACTGAAGTTGTAGCCCGCCATGTTGTTGAACACGTCGTTCTGGCCGAACAGGACCGTCGGGCTGTCGCCGTAACCGGTGTCGTCCATGTCGAACTCCACGAGGTTGTCCACGTCCACCTCGCTGACGACCGCGCCGCGGGTCAGGGAGAGGTTGAACATATTCTTGACATATCCGTCGTTGACGGTGACGTTGACGCGCGTCTCCAGGTAGTCCGGGGCCTGGATCACCAGGTCGTAGATGCCGTTGTCCAGGTCTTCGATGAGGAAGCGTCCGTCGTCGCCGGAAGTCACCGTGGCCACTTCGGCCGTACCCTGGTACAGCACGAGGACCGCACCGGGGACCGGGGACCGGTCGGTGCGGCTGACGACCGTGCCGCGCACGCCTCCCGTGAACGTCTGGGCGGAAAGGCCCAGCGAGAGAAGGAGCGCGACGGTCGCCAAGGTTAGTTTCTTGATCATATCCGGTTACTTGTTACTTACTACAATATAGGTCGGGAAGTGGTCGCTGTAGCCGCCCACGAAAGCGCCGTTCGAGAAGGTGCGCAGCGGCTGGCCGGCATACTGGCCTTCCTGCTGGACCATGAACGGCGGGTTGAAGATGCGCCCATAGTACTTCTTCTTCACGATCGGCTGGATCTTGAGCGTGCCCTTCGGCGCGTTCACGAGCGGTTCGTTGACCACGAGGATGTCGTAGATGTTGTTCTCGCCGCGATAGTACAGGGAGCTGTACCCGGCCTTGAGCATCGACAGGAACGGGGAGAAGAAATCCATCGGCCCCACGTCCTCGACCTTCTCGCGGCCGTGCATCCACACAGCCATGCTGTCGTCGGTGGGGTTGTCGTTCATATCGCCCATGGCCACGATCTTGATGCCGGGATACGCCTGCATCAGGCGGACGCTCTCCTCGTACATCATCTGGCCGCCGCGGGAACGGAGGGAGCCGCTCTTCTCGCCCAGGCGGGAAGGAAGGTGCGCCACGAAGAAGGCGAACATCTCGCCGCCCAGCAGGCCGCGGACCATCAGAATGTCACGGGTGCGGAAGGCGTCCTGCTCCTCCTTGGTCATCCCGAATTCAAGCTCGCTGTCGAAGTTGAAGGGGATGGACTTGGACTCCAGCACGGTGAAGAGCTCCGGCCGATACAGCAGGCCCACGTCCACGCCACGGCGGTCCGGACCGTCGTAGTGGACGATCTGGTAGTGCGCGTCGGCGATGGCCGGCTCAGCCACCAGGTCCTCCAGGACGTGGCGGTTCTCGATCTCGGAGACGCCGAGGATGGCGTGATAGGCCTTGTTCTCGTCCCGCATCGCCCGGATGACCCGGGCCATGTTGGCGAGCTTCTTCTGGTACTTGAAGTCGGTCCATTCGTTCGCCCCGTCGGGAAGGTACTCGTAGTCGTTCTTACCTTCGTCGTGGTAGGTGTCGAACAGGTTCTCCAGGTTGTAGAACCCGATGACATAGTTCTTCGTTCCGCCCTTCTGGGCGAAAGCCGGCGTGAGCGCCAGCAGGAACGCAAGGATGGTTATGTATCTTTTCATCGTCTCGTCGTTTTAGTTCCACCACCAGTTGACCGAGTTCGGATTCTCCGCCTCCACGGCCGCGGCGGCGGCATCGCCGATGGCGGCCGGCAGGTTCACGAAGAAGTTCACCCCGGTCTTCGCCTCCAGGTCCTTGATGGACATCACGGAGGAATGGTTCCGGGCCACAGTCTCGTTCGGATTGTGCGTGTGCTCCAGATAGACGGCGCAGCCGCGATAGCCGCCGTTCTCGGACGCCGACTTGCTGTAGCTGAGGACCGCCTTGTAGTAAGCGTTCGGGATGGCAACCTGCTTGCCTTCGATATCCGTCGTGTAGCTGACCTTGCCGTCCACCACGCAGCCGGTCACCACGTAGAGGGTGTCGCACCGGCCGGCCCAGCCGCGGACCCGGTCTTCCAGACGGGCCCAGATCTCGCCGTTGAAGTTGTAGTTCTGGGGCGTCATGTTGGTGCCGTAGAAGGTCTGGACGTTGGCGTTGTAGCTCAGGCGGTCGGCCGACGGGAGCTGGTGTCCGCGCGCCCAGCCGCCCCGGAAGGTGCTGGTGACGACGGGCTGGCGGGAAGCCGGCAGCAGCGGGTCGAGACCCCAGGCGTCGGAGCGGGAACCGCTGGCGCGCAGGCCGTTGTTGAGCGGATAGGCCACCCAGTGGGAGACCAGCTTGGAGTAATCCCAGTAGAAGGAGTAGTTGCGGCCCGTGTAGCTTCCGACGGTCATATTGTGCCAGAAGATGTTCAGGCCGTCATCCGGCCGGGTCTCGGGCAGTTCCATCCAGCCCTTGCGGGTGGAGGAACCGCCGTTGATCTCGGGTTCGGGGTCGTCCGAGGGGGCGTTCTGGTGCAGGGTGACCGTGAGGGTCTTCTCCTGCGCCTGGAGCCGGATGTCGGCCTGGCGGGGGCCTTCCTCGGTATTGGCGTCATAAAGCAGCGCGACGGCCCGGCTGTTCCCCCGGCCCTTGTCCGGGGTGATCCGGATCCAGTCCGCGTCGCACGTGATGGTCCAGTTTCCCTGAGCGAAAATCTCCAGGAACTGGCTGCCTTTCCGGCTGGAAACGGCTTCACGCGCGAGGTGGAATTCCGGTTCGGGGATCACGGGCTCCTCCTCGCAGGAGACGAATCCCAGCGAAAGGATCCCGAGCAGGACCGCGCCGAAAACAGTATGTAGTCTCGTTCGCATAGTCACGGCGCCTTATTCGAATTCCACGGTAATTTTTTCTACGCGGACTTGTCCGTTGTTGGCGTGGAGGACCACCTTGGAGGCAGAGCCGGTCCACGTGACGGTCAGGGCCGATTTGTCGCAGGTCGCGGAAGCGCCTCCCTCCAGTCCGGCCATGTCGAAGCAGTAGGAAGTGTTGCCGGCATTGGGCGCGCAGCCGATGACGATCTTCTTGATCTTCTTCCCATCCGTCGAGGCGATGCTGAAGGCGGCATTCTTATAGACGCGGATGTGAGAGGCGTTCGGGGCCGGCACGGCGAGACCCGCCGCATGCTTGTAGAAACCCAGCTTCATCCCCTGGGTGGTGACGCTGAAGCCGGCTCCGTAGGTGCCGTCCGTCTCCTCTCCCCAGGACAGGGCGTCATTCGTCTCGATGGTGAGCGAGCTGCCGGCCGGCGTGTCGCCACCGCCACCACCGCTGCCGTCGGTCTTGCCGTTCAGCGAATACAGCCAGTTCTCGTTCGCCACCGTCTCCGGCGTATTGCCCTTGTAGTTCATCAGGGAGCCGTACACGATCACTTCGTCACCGACCTGGATGTCAGTGCCGGAGGTGTACTTCTCGCCGTTGAAATACAGGCTGCGGAAGATCTGGAACTCATCCTTCTCGGTGCCGTCGGCGGAAATCCAGTAGGAGGCGTTGCCGAAGGTACCGCCGCCCACATAGGTGCCGTTGTTGGCGATGCGGGAGATCTTGCCCTTCACATACACCTTGTCCGTCTTGTCGTAGACGGTGTTGCTGGTCCAAGTGAGGTCCTTCACGGCGTCGATGGCGCCGAGCGCGGTGTACGGATCGGCCTGCGTGCCGGAACCGTTGCCGCCGCCGGGCGTGTCGCCGCCGCCACCGCTGCCGTCGGTCTTGCCGTTCAGCGAGTACAGCCAGTTCTCGTTCGCCACCGTCTCCGGCGTATTGCCCTTGTAGTTCATCAGGGAGCCGTACACGATCACTTCGTCACCGACCTGGATGTCAGTGCCGGAGGTGTACTTCTCGCCGTTGAAATACAGGCTGCGGAAGATCTGGAACTCATCCTTCTCGGTGCCGTCGGCGGAAATCCAGTAGGAGGCGTTGCCGAAGGTACCGCCGCCCACATAGGTGCCGTTGTTGGCGATGCGGGAGATCTTGCCCTTCACATACACCTTGTCCGTCTTGTCGTAGACGGTGTTGCTGGTCCAAGTGAGGTCCTTCACGGCGTCGATGGCGCCGAGCGCGGTGTACGGATCGGCCTGCGTGCCGGAACCGTTGCCGCCGCCGGGCGTGTCGCCGCCGCCACCGCTGCCGTCGGTCTTGCCGTTCAGCGAGTACAGCCAGTTCTCGTTCGCCACCGTCTCCGGCGTATTGCCCTTGTAGTTCATCAGGGAGCCGTACACGATCACTTCGTCACCGACCTGGATGTCAGTGCCGGAGGTGTACTTCTCGCCGTTGAAATAGAGGCTGCGATAGATCTGGAACTCGTCCTTCTCGGTACCGTCGACGGAAATCCAGTAGGAGGCGTTGCCGAACGTACCGCTCTGGCCATAGGTGCCGTTGTTGGCGATGCGGGAAATCTTGCCCTTCACATACACCTTGTCCGTCTTGTCATAGACGGTGTTGCTGGTCCATGTCAGGTCCTTCACGGCGTTGATGGCGCCGAGCGGGTTGTACGGATCGGCCAGCGTGCCGCTGCCGGAAGCGCCGCCGGGCGTGTCACCGCCGCCGCCACCGCCGCCGGACTCGTTCAGCGAGTGGAGGTAGGCCGCGTTGGCCACGGTCTCGGGCGTGTTGCCGCGATAGTTCATCAGCTCACCGCAGATGACCACCTCGTCGCCCACCTTGATGTCGGTGCCGGAGGTGTACTTGACGTTGCCGAGATAGAGGATGCGGTAGCAGTAGAGCTCGTTGCCCTCCTTGCCGTCGTCGGAGATGTAGAAGGTCGCGTTGCCGAAGGTGCCGCTCTGCCCAAAGGTGCCGTTGTCGGCGATCTTGGAGATCTTGCCCTTCACATAGACGGTGCCCGTCTTGTCGTATTCGGTGTTGCTGGTCCAGGTGAAATCCTTGACCGCATTGCGGGCCGCCGCCACGTTGTACGGGTCGGCCAGCGTGCCGGTGCCGGCGGGATCGCCGCCCGGACCCGGAGGCGTGTCGCCGCCGCCACCGCCCTCGCCGTTCAGCGAGTACAGGTAAGCCGCGTTGGACACGGTTTCGGGCGTGTTGCCGCGGTAGTTCATCAGCTCACCGCAGATGACCACCTCGTCGCCCACCTTGATGTCGGTGCCGGAGGTGTACTTCTTGTTGCCGAGGTACAGGATGCGGTAGGCGTACAGCTCAGCGCCATCGGCGCCGTCGTCGTTGATGTAGAAGGTCGCATTGCCGAAGGTGCCGCTCTGCCCGAAGGTGCCGTTGTCGGCGATCCGGGAGATCTTGCCCTTCACATAGACGGTGCCCGTCTTCTCGTATTCGGTGTTGCTGGTCCAGGTGAGGTCCTTCACGGCCGCCCGGGCCGCCGCCACGTTGTACGGGTCGGCCGCCGTACCGGTGCCGGTGGGCGTGCCTTCGGCGCCACCGCCGCCTTCGTCCGTGCCACGGTTCACGCCGTTGTGCTCGTAGATGAAGGCGGTACCCTGGACGGTCTCGGGCGTGTTGCCCTTGTAGTTGACCACGTGGCCGTAGATGATCACGTCGTCACCCACCTTGACATCCGGATCCTTGGAGGTCCACTTCTTGTTCCCGAGGTACAGCACGCGGTAGCAGTAGAACTGCTCGGAGGTGGTGCCGCCGTCGTCGGAAATGTAGAAGGTGGCATTCCCGTAGGTGCCGCTGGCGGCGAAGTTGTTGCCGTCGTCGATCCGGGAGATCTTACCTTTGACATACACGCCGGAGGAGCTCTGGACGTCGGCGCCGAGGCTCTTCACGTACTTGACGGCGCCCGCCACGGTGAGCGGGTTGTCGAGCGTGCCGATGATTTCCTCGCCGCGCTCGCCGGTCTGGGTGATGTCGATGGTCTTGTAGTCATAGCCGATGGAGAACTTCACCCGCTTGTTGCGGTTGTAGCCGGCGTTGTTCAGGACGGTGAGGGTCACCGACTGGGGCTGGTCCGAGGCGACGCCCGCTTCCGGCGTCACCGCGATCCAGGGAATCTCGTCGGAATCCCAGTTGATCTCGGCGGTCCAGTCGCGGTTCGCGGTGATGGTCAGCGGGATGTTCACCAGCTGCATGTCCAGCGAGCACGAGGCCAGCTTGGTCTCCGCGTCGAAGGTGAGCGCAGGACCGCCGACCTTGATCTGCGGGAGCAGGATATCGGCCTCTTCCGGCCGGCAGCCGACGAGAGCGGCCGCCAGGCCCAGAAGGGCGAACAAACGTGTTCTGAGTTTCATATTGCGAAGCATTGGTTATTCGGTTTTACCGTTCAGGGAATAGAGGTAGGCCTTGCCGGAAACGGTCTCGGGCGTGTTGTTCTGATAGTTCATCAGCTTGCCGTAGACGACGACTTCGTCGCCCACCTTGATGTCGGTCTGGCCGGCCTCGAACTTCTTGTTGCCGAGATAGAGGGCGCGGAACACATAGAACTCGCCGTCACCCGTACCGTCGGCGGACAGGTAGAAGGAAGCGTTGCCGTAGGTGCCGCCCTCGGTGTAGGTGCCCTTGTTGGCGATCTTGCAGATCTTGCCCCTCATATACACCTCGTCCGTGGACTCATAGTCCGTGTTGGAGGTCCATTTCAGGTCCTTCACGGCGTCGGCGGCTTCCGCCGGGGTGTACGGGTTCGTGAGCGTGCCCTTGGCATTGGCCCCGGCAATCTTGGTCGCGATGACGTTGACGAACTTGCCGCCGCTGGACAGGCCGTTGAAATAGCCGGTCACGGTGATGGTCTGTCCGTCGAACGACTTGGCGTCCAGCGCGTCGATCGGATAGACGATGCTGCCCTGCTTGGTGCCGGTGTCCACACCGTCGAACTCCACGTTGAGATAGTTGCCGGAGACCTTGAGGGTGCCGGTGAACTGGATGTATTCGGCGACGGAAGCCGTATAGTCGACGATGCCGGCCGTGATGTCCTTGACCGTCGGGTGCACGACGGAAGCGGTGCCGGTCTTCTCGACGGAGGTGATTGTCGCGAGTTCGGGAACGCCGTTGTAGGTGGTCTTGGTCGCGAGGACCTTCACCTTGTCGCCGATCTCGACAGCGTTGGCGCCGCTGTCATAGGCATAGATGGCGGTGGCGCCGTCGGAAACGACGAAGCCCTTGGTGGTCTTCGCCACGACGGTGGACTCGAGGGTCTCCACACCGGAGTTGTCCGGCAGGGCCACGATCTCGGTGATGCTCTGGCCGGTCGGCGGAACGCCCGGCTGGCTCACGGAAACGCTCTTGGAGGAGTTGGTGGCCTTGAACACGACGGAAGCCGTGCGGGCGGCCGTGGTGGTGTTGGCCTCGTAGGCGAAGCTGTAGACGGCCGCGCCGCCTTCGCCCGCCGCGATGTCGGTGAGCTTGATCCAGCTCTCGGACGGGAGGACCGCCATGCCGTCGGCCTTGGAGACCACGGAAATGGTGAAGGTGCCCGCCTCGGCGCTCTCGAGCGCGATCTCGCCCGGCTCGACGCTGATCAGGGACTTCTCCACCTTGATGAGGGTGGCGTCCACGAGCTCGAGGGTGCTGCCGTACATCGTGCGCGGTCCCTGGACGGTGATGACATCACCCGACTCGACCCCGAAGGTGTTCCAGCCACCGGCGTCCTTCGGATACTGCCCCTTCGCATTGAACAGGCCATAGATATAGATGGTGCCGGTCTCGTCCTGGACATTCAGGTTGCCGTAATTCGTATTAACGATGGTGGTCACGGTACCGCGGATGCGGAAGGTCTGGCCGTCGTTGCCCGCCATCACTTCCGCGATCGTGGAGATCGGAGCCTCATAGGCGCCCGGTCCGGCCTGGATCACGGTGAAGCGCTGCTTGCGGCTGCCCACGTTCACCACGAGGTTGGCCGTCCGGGCGGACGAGCCGGTGTTCGCGTCCGCCGCGAACACGATGCCGGTGACCTCGGAACCGCCGCTGCGCGGGGTGACGGTGAGCCACTCGGGAACGGTGGCGTCCTCGAAGGACCACTGGGTCGTCGCCTTGACGGCGGTATTGGCAATGCCGCCTTCCAGGGCGATGCTCAGATAGGAATTCTCCACCTGGAAGCTGTCCAGGGAGGAGATGACCTGCTCCTGCACGCAGCCGGCGGCGAGCGCCGCACCGGCGAGGATGGAAAGGAAGAATCTGTAGAGTTTCATATCGTCGCGTGCTTGGGGGTTAGTTGAACATGTACTTGACGCCGATCTGCATGTACCAGCAGTTGCCGAGGCTGTGCTGGTAGTCCCAGGTCTTCACGCCGGAATCCACCATCGTGGAGAACACGGGGACGCCGTCCGGATCCGTCCGCTCGTACTTCAGGATCTTGGCGTTGCCGCTGGCGTTGGGGACGTCCGGGTTGAAGCCCTTCGTCACGCCCCAGCGGGAGTTGAACAGGTTGCTGACATTCTGCACGTCCAGGCTCAGCTGCAGGGTGTTGCGGACGCTGCCGACCTTCACGATGAAGTCGTGGGCGAAGCGGAAGTCGAACACGTGGCGCATCGGCTGGTTCACGGCATAGGCCTCGGCGTACTTGCCCGCGTTCTTGGTGAGGTAGGCGTCCTGCGCGGCGAACTCCCAGTAGCGGCTCTCGTTGTCCCCGTCGATGAAACGGATCTCGCTCTTGTTGGCGGGGATGTACATCAGGTCGTAGGCGTTGCCGTCGCCGTTCAGGTCGTTGCCGTAGACGTAGCTGTTGCCCGAGTAGCGGAGACCCTCGTAGAACAGGCTCCAGTGGTTGTGCGCGGCGTCGGTGTAGGCGACGGAGGCCATCAGGCGGTCGGGCAGGTTGTAGGAGGAGTTGTGCAGGATGTTGTAGTTAGGACCGTCCACGGAAGGAATGTACTTCCAGGCGGCGGAGGCGTTGGAGCCCGGCATGCCGGTGATTTCCTTGCTCACGGTGTGCGTATAGGCCGCCGTGATGCTGAGGTTCTGCAGCGGCTGCGCGTTCAGGGAGATGGTGGCGATGGAGCCCCAGCCCTTGTTCGTGTTGGTCAGGACGTAGGCGTCCTTGCTAGTGTACCGGTAGTCGGCCGGATAGATGTGCCGTTTGTCGGGGCCGTTGAAGGTCACCCAGCCCGCGTTGTCCTCCGGAATGTTGTAGTTCGTGAGCATCACGCCGTTGATGGTCTTGTTGAAGATGTACTCGGCGCTGATGGTCAGCGGGAAGGAGAACGGGAAGGTGTAGTCGACGGCGAGGGAGCTCTTCCACACCTGCGGCATCTTGAAGTTGTAGTCCACGCCGGCGACTTCGCTCGGGGCGGGGGCCGTCTCCGGGGTGATGCTGGTCGGATACTTGTCCGGGTCGATGCCGTTCAGGATGTCGAGGATCGCCCAGCGGTCGGTCACGAGGTGGCCGCCGGCCATCATCCGGCTCAGGACCTCGGGATCCTTCATCTTGGTCAAGCGGCCCTTCACGATACCGGCGTTGGTGGGCATGTTGGTGAAGAACACCAGCGGGATACGGCCGGAGAAGAGGCCGGTACCGCCGCGAACCTTCAGGCTCCTGTCCCCGAAGACATCCCAGGAGAAGCCCAGACGGGGACTAACCTGGATGCTGGTCTTGGGCCACTTGCCGGTGTCCACGTGCTTGCCGCCGTAATCGAGGGCATAGGTCGCGTTGTTCTTCATCACGTCCTTGTTGTTGAAGGACAGGTTGTCCAGACGGAGGCCGGCGGTGAGCTTGACGCGGTCGTTCACGGTCCATTCATCCTGGACATAGGCGCCGATCTGGGCGAAACGCACTTTCGCGGAAGGATATTCGTCCCCGTCGAAGCCCCAGTCGAAGGCCATCTCGATCGGGGCGTTGCCCGCCATGAAGTCGCTCATGCTGGCGAACCGGAACATGCCGGTACCGTTGCGCATATAGGTGTTCAGGGCCATCTGGGCCTCCACGCTAGCGCCGGCGGTCACCTTATGGGAGCCCAGGTACAGGGTGACGTCGTCCTTGACGTTCAGCACCGTGTTCTGGACCTTGTTCCGGTAGGTGAACAGCTCGGTACCGAAGTCCATGTAAGGCTCGTTGGCGTAGTCGGAACCGAGGTCGCCGGCCAGGATTTCCACGAACGGGAAGAAACCGCCGTCATTGCCACGGACGTCCTGGATGTCCGAATAGGTGACCAGGAGCTGGTTGGAAACCTTGTCCGAGAAGCGGGAGTTCAAGTCCGCGGAGACCGTCCAGAGGTTGTTCATCTGGTTGTACAGCGAGTTGGAGAAGACGAGGCCGTACTTGGACAGCATGGAGAAGCTCATGTCGGACACGTCGCGGGAGGTGGACGGAGCCGTCCACTTGTTGTTGTTCGTGTAGTTGTACCGGAGGGCCAGGTGGTGCTTCTGGCTGATGTTCCAGTCGATGCGGGCGAGGAGCTTCAGGTTGCCCTGGTCCTTGTTGTAGTTGTTGTAGGAACCCGGATCGTAGTCGTAGTTCTTGATGAGGAAGTTCCGCATCTGCTCGGCCTCGGAGATCTTGACACGGGTGATCATGCGGGTCTCGTCCTCCACGCCGTCCTCGGAAGGACGCCACTTGATGATTTCGGAAGGGCTCGGGGAACGCTCGGCGTTGACGAAGAAGAACAGCTTGTTCTTGATGATCGGGCCGCCCAGGGTGAAGCCGTACGTGGTCTTGCTTTCCGGGGTGCGCTCGAGGTCCACGCCGTCGACGCGGTTGCCGTGCATGTTCTCGTTCTGGTAATAGGCATAGGCCGTCCCCTTGAACGTGTTCGTACCGGACTTCGTGATGGCGTTGATACCGCCGCCGATGAAGTTCGACTGACGGACGTCGTACGGGGAGACCACCACCTGCATTTCCTCGATCGCGTCGATGGAAATCGGGTTGCCGCCGCCCGGCAGGGCCGTCGAGAGACCGAAGTTGTTGTTCACGTTCGCGCCGTCCACGGTAAAGTTGGTGGAACGGCCGGAGCTGCCGGAGAAGTTCATCCCGTTACCGCCGTAAGGCGAGAGCTTGGCCATGTCGGAGAAACTCCGGCTGATGGTGGGCATCTCGATCATCTGGCGGGAGGAGATGTTCGTGGAGGCGCCGGTTTTCTCCACGGCCGCGAACTTGGAAGTCGGAGCCGCGATGACGACGGCCTCCGAGAGGAACTCGGAGGACTCCGGAAGCTGGGCGTTCAGGTTGAACGTTTCGGCCAGGGAGAGGGTGACATCGGTGTAGTTCACCTGCTGGTAGCCCAGGCAGGAGACCTCGACCCGGTAAGGGCCGCCGGTGCGCATACCCTGGATGGTGTAGAGACCGTCCACGTTGGTCACGGAGCCGTAGCTGGTGCCGGAAGGCTCGTGGATGGCCACGATGGCGGCGCCAATGACCGGCTCGCCGTTCTGGTCCACCACCCGGCCGCCGAGGGACGCCGTTGTCACCTGGGCAAAGGCAGCGATACCCGCAAACATCGTGATGAGCGCGAGCACAAGGCTTTTGAAAGGATTTCTCATAAGGTTATCGTGCTAAATTATATAGTTTACCAATTTGCGAATTTAACGATAATTCTTCAAAAGCACAATAAAAAACGGGACCCCTTTGCAAGGGGCCCCGTCGGGGATGCTGACAGTCAGTCAGATTAGTTGAAGAAGTACTTCAGGCCAAACAGGACTCTCCAGCACTCGGACGTATTCTTGTAGAAGGTTGAGTAAGTCTCGGTCGGATAGTTGTCACCCACCTTGTTGAAGGAGAACTGCGGGACACCGCTGGCGTTCACACCTTCGTACTTGAGCGGGCTGATGACGCCGGTGAAGCTGTTCTTGTTGTAGCAGTCCAGCCTGCGTACGCCCCACTTGCTGTTGAACATGTTGCCGATGTTGTCGATGGAGGCGCTAAGCTGGAACTTGTGGCTGGTGGAACCGATGCGGAACTTGATGTCCTTCGCCACGCGGAGGTCGAAGCGGTGCACGAACGGGGCGCGGCCGGCGTTGGCCTCGGCATACTGGCCCTTGTGCTTGGACAGGTAGTCGTCCTGCTCGACGAACTTCCAGAAAGCGTCACGGTCGGCTTCGCTGGTGAAAGCGACCTCGTCCTTGGTGGCCGGGATGTAGATCAGGTCCTTGGCCTGGCCGTCGCCATTCATGTCATTCGAGTAGGTGAAGCTGTTGCCGTACGCGGAATAACCGGTGTAATAGAGATCCAGCTGGAGACCGCCGATAAGGTCGATGTAGTAGGAGAGGTCGGCGGAAATCTTGTCCGGAACCACATACTGGCTGCGCTGGAGGGTCAGGAAGTTCGGACCGTTCACGGAAGCGAGGCCGGCATAGGCGGAATTTGCTGCGGAGCCCGGCATGCCGGAGATCTCCTTGGACTCGGTGTGGGTGTAGGAGAACATCGCCTTGAGGTTGCGGATCGGCTCGGCCTTCACGGTATAGTTGAAGGTGTAGCCCCAACCTTCACGGGAATTGGTCAGGATGTAGGCATTGTTCGTTCCATAGGTGTAACCGCCCTCGTACTTGAGGCGCTGGTCGGGACCGGCGAAGTGGCCAGTAACCTTGCTCTCATTAATGTTCCAGTTCAGCAGGCGCGTGCCCCAGATGGTCTTGTTGAACATGCCTTCGGCGGTCATGGAGAACGGGAAGGAAGTCGGGAGCTGCAGGTCGAGGGCAAGGGAGCTCTTCCAGATCTGCGGCATGTGGAAGTTCGGATCGACACCGTTGATGTCGGCCTTGTTGCCGATATGTCCGTCCTCCGGAGTGACCGTGGTGTTCAGACCAAGGATCTTGATGTACTCATCGTTGCTGGTGACGAGGTGACCGCCAGTCTCCTTGCCACCGTTCAGCTTGATAAGGGCCTCCTTCACCTCACTTGGATAGTTGACGCCAGTGATTTTGCCATTAGCATCCTTTGCGAAGTCAGAAGTATACTTGACGGTGGTCTGGATCATACCGGCGTTCTGCGGCATATTCGTGAAGAACACGAGCGGGAGACGGCCCTGGAACAGGCCGGTACCACCGCGAACGACGATGCTCTTGTCACCATAGACATCCCAGTTGAAACCGATGCGCGGAGAAATCTGGACGCGGGTCTTAGGCCACACGCCAGTATCAACGTGCTTGCCACCGAGGTCGACATCCTTGATGGCGTTGTTGGTCATCAGGTCCTTGTTGTCGAAGGCGATCATGTCAGCACGGACGCCGTAGGAGAGCTTGAAGGTCGGGGAGACTTTCCACTCATCCTGGAGATAAGCGCCATACTGGTCGTAGTTGATACGGCCGGCAGGGCTGGCAACACCATTATTACCGTAGGTATATACGAAGCTGAGAGGCAGGTTGCCTTTCAAGAAATCTTCGGCGCTGGCGAAACGGTAGAAGCCGGTACCGTTACGCATGTAGGAGTTGTGGGCCATCTGGTGCTCGTAGCTGGCGCCGGCGGTGAGGGTATGGGAACCCAGGTAGAAGGTCAGGTTGTCCTGCACGTTCAGCACGGTGTTCTTCACACCGTTGTTGTAGGTGAAGAGCTCATAACCGAGTGAGGTATAAGGAATCCAGTTTCCCGTGCTATAATCACCGTCGGTCATGATGTCGATGTGCGGGAACGGGCTGGACTTGGAGCCACGCTGGTCATTGATGTTCGTGTAGGTCGCCAGGAGACGGTTGGAAACCGTGTTGGAGAAGCGGCTGTTCAGCTCGCCGGCGACGGACCAGACGTTGTTCATCTCGCTGTACATGTTGTAGGAGAACGGCTGGGAGGCGGCGCTGGCGCGGTTGTATCCATAGTTGCGATAAGAATTGTTGTTACCGTCATCGCAGGAGTTTCCGTTCGGGGCCACCCAGTGGTCGTTCTTCGTGTTGTTGTAGCGGAGGCTGAACTTGTGGGCGTCGGAGATGTTCCAGTCGATGCGGGCCAGGAGTTTGCGGTTGGCATCACCGCCCGGATAGCTGTCGACGGAACCCGGATCGTAGCCGTAGTCGTTCTTGAGCTTGTCGGCGATCTGGTTCAGGACGGTCACCTTGGAAGCGTCGGCGCGGTCCTTGATGACCTCGCCCGGCATCTTCACCATCTCGAAGTTCACGAAGAAGAACAGCTTGTTCTTGATGATCGGACCACCGAGGGTGAAGCCGTAGGTGAAGTTGGACTCCGGCTGGCGGGTGCCCAGGTCTTCGCCCATCAGCTTGTTGCCGCGGAGCGCCTGGTTGGTGTAGTAGGTGTAGGCCGTGCCCTTGAAGGTGTTGGTACCGGACTTGGTGATGGCGTTGATGCCGCCGCCCACGAAGTTGGACTGACGGACGTCATAGGGAGCCACCACGAGCTGGACCTCCTCGATGGCGTCGAGGGAGATCGGGGTGCCGCCGCCGGGCAGGATGTCCTTGAGGCCGAAGTTGTTGTTGAAGTTCGCGCCGTCCACGGTGAAGTTGGTGGAACGGCCGTCGGAACCGGCGAAGCTCATGCCGCTGGCGTACGGGCTGAGCTTGGTGAGGGCGCTCAGGCTGCGGCCGGAGTTCGGCAGGTTCATCATTTCCTCGTTGGAGATGTTGGTGCTGGCGCCGGTCTTGGTGGCGGCGAAGCGGGAGGCCGGAGTGGCCACGACGACGGCCTCGTTCAGGGACTCGACATCGTCGTTCAGATAACCGTCCAGGACATAGTTCTCACCGAGGGCGAGCTTGATGTCCGTGAACTTGACGGTCTGGTAGCCCAGGCAGGAAACCTCCACGACGTAAGGACCGCCGGTACGCATGCCCTGGATCGCATAGAGGCCTTCCCCGTTGGTCACGGCACCGTAGGTGGTACCGGAGGGGGTGTGGGTCGCCACGACAGCGGCGCCGATGATGGTCTCACCCTTGGTGTCCACGATGCGGCCGCCGAGGGAGGCGGTCGTCACCTGGGCAAAGGCGAAAGTACCCGCTATCAACATGGTGACGGCGAGCAGGATGCTTTTGAAAGCGTTTCTCATAAGTTGTTATAGAAATAAAGTTGGAATAATCCCTTTCAACTAACCGGGCGCAAAGGTACAATAAATTTCGGAATAATGAAACGGTTGTGGATTCCTTCGCTTCGCTCGGAATGACAGAAAGACGCTCCGTCCGGATGACAGAAAGACGCTCCGCCCGGATGACAAAAAAAGGAATGACATGCAATGTCATTCCGAGGAGGTCGAAGACCGACGAAGGAATCTTCCTACGCAATCCCGAAGGCCTTTTTCACCGCAGGGACGCTGTCCAGGAGCTCCCAGCCGAAGAACTGGACGATCTTCGGCTTGCCCTGGACGGTCACGGCCTTGGTATAAGGCGTCCGGCCCATGTGGCCGTAGGAGGCCGTCGGGGTGTAGATCGGATTCTTCAGACCGAACTTCTTGATGATCTTCGCCGGGCGGAGGTCGAAGAGCTCGGCCACCTTCTTCTCGATCTCACCGTCCTTGAGGCCATTTTTCGCGGTGCCGTAGGTGTCCACGAACACGCTCACGGGCTTCGCCACGCCGATCGCGTAGGCGAGCTGGACGAGGCACTCGTCCGCCACGCCGGCGGCGACGAGGTTCTTCGCGATGTAGCGGGCGGCGTAGGCCGCGCTGCGGTCCACCTTGGACGGGTCCTTGCCGGAGAAGGCGCCGCCGCCGTGCGCGCCCTTGCCGCCGTAGGTGTCGACGATGATCTTGCGGCCGGTGAGGCCGGTGTCGCCGTGGGGACCGCCGATGACGAACTTCCCGGTGGGGTTCACGTGCAGGATGAAGCTGTGGATGAGGCGCGCGGTCTCCTCCGGGAGGGCGGCCTTCAGGCGCGGGATGAGGATGGTCTCCACATCGTAGCGGATCTTCGCCTGCATCTCGAAGTCGACCTTGGCCTGGCCGAACTCGCGGACCGCGTCGGCGTAGGACATCCGGCCGAGGCTCTCCGGGACGAACTCGTCGTGCTGGGTGGACAGGACGATGGTATGGACCTTCACGGGCTGGTGCGTGTCCCCGTCGTACTCGATGGTGAACTGGGACTTGGCGTCCGGGCGGAGGTACGGCATCAGCTCCGGCTCCTCGTGGCGGATGTCAGCGAGGATTTTCAGCAGGAAGTGGCTGAGGTACAGGGGCAGCGGCATATAGTCCTCGGTGTCGCGGCAGGCGTAGCCGAACATCATGCCCTGGTCGCCGGCGCCCTGGTCGTCGGCCTCGGCGCGCTCCACGCCGCGGTTGATGTCGGCGCTCTGCTCGTGCAGGGCGGACATCACGCCGCAGGAGTTCCCGTCGAACATGTACTCGGCCTTGTTGTAGCCGATGCGGTTGATGGTGTTGCGGACGGTGGTCTGGATGTCGACATAGGCTTCGGACTTGACCTCGCCCATCACCACGACCATGCCCGTGGAGCAGAAGCTCTCGCACGCGACCTTGGATTCGGGGTCCTGGCGGAGGAACTCGTCCAGGATGGCGTCGCTGATCTGGTCGGCCACTTTGTCGGGATGGCCTTCGGAAACCGATTCGGAAGTGAAAAGATAATTCATGTTTTCTGTCTTTTAGGGTTTACACCCTTTTGTCATTTCGAGCGCAGTCGAGAAATCTCAAAAAAAAAATTAGCCCCGAGCAGAATGCGGAGGCTAAAAACACAAAACACTGATATGAAATGTAATTTAGCATTTTTTTGAGTGGTTGCAAGCAATCCAAATCTCTCCACTTCTGTTTTTGGGACGGCAAAGGTACGACTATTTTTTGAATCCGCAAGAAAAAATTTCACTTTTTTAGGGCCGGACCCAGTGGATGCGGACGCCGTCGCGTTCCATCCCGCGGAACCAGGTCATCTGGCGCTTGGCGAACTGGTGGATGGCGTTGGCGAGGAGGATGTGCATCTCGTCGTAGGTGAGTTTTTCCAGCACGTACTGCGTAACGAACTTATATTCAAGTCCGTACCAGAGCAAGTCCTCGGCCGGGATGCCGCTGTCGAGGAGGCCCCGGATTTCTTCGATGAGGCCGTCTTCGAGGCGCTCGTCCAGGCGGCGGTCGATGCGCTCGACGCGTTCCTCGCGGGAGACGAGGGTACCGATGTAGAAGGTCTTCTGCGGCAGGCGCTCCGCCGGGACGCCGTTCTCGCGGTCGAACTTGTACGCCCGGGTGGCGGATTCGATGTACAGGCCGGAGCCTCCGCACAGGATGGGGACGCGGCCGCGGGCGCGGACATCGGCCCAGGCATCGGCAAAGGCCGCCTGATACTCGTAGATGTTGTACTTGCTGCCCGCCGGCACGATGTCGATGAGGTGATACGGCACCTCGCCGTACTCGTCAAGGTCCTTCCCTGTTCCGATGTCCATCCCCCGGTACACCTGCCGGGAATCGGCCGACAGGATCTCAGCAAGAGATTCCTTCACCCCTACGGGGTTCGGAATGACAGGAGTGTTGTCATTCCGAGCGGAGCGAAGGAATCTGTCCAGATCCCTTGCGAGCTGCACCGCATACTTAGTCTTGCCGGAGGCGGTGGGACCGAGGACGCAGATGAGGTCGATGTCCCCGTCGGCATAGGCCTTCGCGAGCGCGGGAATGTCGATGGTTTCGGGCTCGGGCATCGCCGCCATCGGCGGAATGCCGGGGCGGTCGGGAAGAAGGTTTGTCTTGTTCGGCAGGGACATGGTGCAAAATTAGAGAAAAAGCCGTACCTTTGCAACCCTATGCCGAAAGCAAAGAGCACCATCCAGATCAAGAACCGCCGGGCCTCGTTCGATTACGAGTTCCTGGAGACCTATACCGCCGGCATCCAGCTGGTGGGCACGGAGATCAAGTCCATCCGGGCGGGCAAGGCTTCCCTCCAGGACGCCTATTGCTACTTCGTCGGCAACCAGCTCTTCGTCCGCGGGATGAACATCGCCCAGTACCACTGGGGCTCCTGGGGCCAGCACGAGCCCGTCCGCGACCGCCGGCTCCTCCTCACCCGCAAGGAACTGAACCACCTGCTGATGGAGGACAAGAAGACCGGCCTCACCATCGTCGCCGTCAAGCTCTTCATCGCCGATAACGGCTACGCGAAGCTCCTCATCGCTCTCGCCAAGGGTAAAAAGGAGTACGACAAGCGCAACACGATCAAGGAACGCGACGTCCGCCGCGAGATGGATCGGGGGGACTATTAGGCGCCGCAGGGGGGTCAGCACACACGCCCACTCAACCTCCTGACAATCAATCACTTATTTTTACACCCGTACTAACCCCTCCCCTTTTTCGAGGGGGTTAGCACACCACCGTGCTGACCCCTGCGTTTTTTGAAGGGGGTTAGCACGTATAAAAACTTAACAGTCTTATTATCAATTAGTTAAAAAGCTGTGCGTGCTGACCCCTCCCGAGGCCAAACTACTGCTTCGTCGGCTGGTGGCTGAACGACCGGCGCGGCCCTTCGGCCTCGCGCCAGTAGGCCGCATCGAAGTCCGTCGGATACGCGAACCCTTCCCCTGCATGCTCCAGCCGGAACGCCAGATACGTGATCGGCAGGCCCATTTTCAGGAACATGGTCTCGTAGAAGGTCTGGACCTGGAAGACGGCATCCAGATCTTGAAGAGATTTCTCGACTCCGCCTTCGGCGTCGCTCGAAATGACAGGGGTGTTGTCACTTCGACCAAGACCCGCAGGGTCGCGTGGAGAAGTCTTTGTTTCGCTCGGAATGACAAGGGGGGCATTGTAAATATCGACACCGGACGCCAGTACCTGCAAACCATTGGCCCGGATGACAGATTGGGTGTATTCGTAGAGGAAACGGGAGTCGGTCTTGAGGTGAACGATGCCGTCGGGCTTCAGGAAATGGCGGTAGCGCTGGAGGAAGAGCGGGGAGGTCAGGCGGGCGTTCTCGCTGCCGCGGAGCTGCGGGTCGGAGAAGGTGAGCCAGATTTCGGAGACCTCGCCGGGGCCGAAGAAGGCGTCGATGAACTCGATGCGGGTGCGGAGAAAGGCGACGTTGCCCATCTTTTCCTCCGTGGCTTCCTTGGCGCCCTTCCACAGGCGCGCGCCCTTGATGTCCACGCCGATGAAGTTCATTTCCGGATGCCGGCGGGCCAGGGCGATGGTGTAGTCCCCCTTGCCGCAACCCAGTTCCAGCACGATCGGCTGGGGTTTTTCGAACATGTCCCGGTTCCAGTTCCCTTTGATGGCGTGGTCCCGCAGGACCAGCTCCCGGGAGCCTTCCGGTTTGGCCAATACGGACGACGCGTCCGGCTGCAGCAGGCAGCGGAACGTCTCGTTCTCAGCGAATTTCTTCAGTTTTCCGTGTCCCATCCTTCTCGTTTTCTAGCGACCACGAGGCCCATGCCGCACAGGCCCTCCGGCGGGTCCAGCACCCGCACGACCAGCTGCCACGGACCCCATTCCTCCGGCCGGACCCCGGCCCGGTAGGGCGCCCGCACCTGCGCGGAAAAGAGCGACATCTTCCCTTCCATCGGCAGATACACCTCCTCGCGGAACACATGGAACGTCGGCGACGTCCACGTCACCTGCAGCGGCAGCGCCGCCAGCTTCCGCAGCGAATCCAGCGGCGCATCGACCCGGGTGTACAGGTCGAAATCATACACCGCCGTGCTGTCGCTCATATCCACGAAGAACGTATACGGCCCCTCCCCTTTCACAAACTTCTCCACCGACATCGGTTCTCGGCAGCTTGTGAAGAG
The DNA here is from genome assembly GCA_947169405.1 of uncultured Bacteroidales bacterium. GTDB lineage: Bacteria > Bacteroidota > Bacteroidia > Bacteroidales > UBA932 > Cryptobacteroides. The sequence continues at coordinate 10,798 of CAMVPS010000004.1, read as the reverse complement.
TAAAAGGAAAGGAATCATATACAGGAGCTTACGCATCCTTCTTCGGTTTAGGATTGCCGCCCTTGTTGCCCTTGTTCTTGTTGTTCCGGTTCTTGTTGCGGCGCTTCTTCTTGCGGGCCTCGTCAAAGCGGGAGATGCTGTCGTCGCCGACGGCGGTGACGAATTCCGGCGCGACGGGCTCGGCGTCCGGAAGGAGCGTCTCGGGCTTCTGGCCGTTGCGGTTCATCATGATGATCTCGCGGACCTCCGAGGCGGGGAGCGGGTACATCTTGGCGAGGGAGCCCTTCTCGTAGGAGAAGTACATCGTTTCCGCCAGGATGTCCGTCTTCACCAGGTAGGCCAGGCCGTCCTCGAACTCCAGCGGTTCGGAGACCTTCGGGATGCGCGAGTGCGCGTCCATGTAGTTCGAGACCTCGTAGTTCAGGCAGCACTTGAGCTTGCCACACTGGCCCGCGAGCTTCTGCGGATTCAGGGAAAGGTCCTGGACCCGCGCCGCGGAGGTGGTGATGGACTTGAACTCCGTGATGTAGTTCGCGCAGCACAGTTCGCGGCCGCAGATGCCCAGGCCGCCGATCAGGCCGGCTTCCTGCCGGGCGCCGATCTGCTTCATCTCCACCCGGATGTGGAACTCCTCGGCGAAATCCTTGATCAGCTGGCGGAAGTCCACGCGGCCGTCGGCGATGTAGTAGAAGATCGCCTTCGTGCCGTCGCCCTGGAACTCCACGTCCCCGATCTTCATCTCCAGGCCCAGGTTCGCCGCCAGCACGCGCGAGCGGATCATCGTCTCCTGCTCGCGGGCGATGGCGTCCTGCCAGCGCTCGATGTCGTAGGTCTTCGCCTTGCGGTAGATTTTCCGGAAAACCGTCTTCTCCGGGTCCACGTTCCGGCACTTCATCTGCCGGGCCACGATCGGCCCCTCCAGCGTGACGATGCCGAGGTCATGGCCCGTCTGGGCCTCCACCACGACGAGGTCGCCGGTCTTGATGGTCTGGCCGGACGCATTGACATAGAAGCCTTTGCGGGTATTCTTGAAACGGACCTCGAAGATATTGTTGTACTGTTCCTGGCCGATGCCCTTGAGGTAGTCGTACACCTCCAGCTTGCAGCAACCCTGGCGGTAGCGGATCTCCTCCACCCCCGCCTCCTCGTTGCCGCTGATCACGCAGCCCCGGAAGCAGTCATAGCGTACATTCTCGTTCGTGTCGATCATAATGCAGTCATATAGAGCCGGTTCACCAAGTCGGTGAACAGGATTTTCTGGTTAACGTTCCGCTCCAGCAAAAGGAGCGCCCGGTCCAGCGCGACGAGCGCCTGGCGGGAAAAAGTCTTGCGCAGTTTCGCGGCCATCTCCTCGTAGAACGGCTTTTCGTCCCCGAGGAGGTCCGCCAGCTCCGGCAGGCCCTGCTGCAGGAGGAAAACGTTCCTGAGGCCTTCCGAAGCCACCCGGCAGAAGCGCTTCTGCCTCTCGCGGGAGCCGAGGTCCGCGACCGCGTCCGCCACCTCCAGCGCCCCCAGGAGGTCCTTTCGGACCAGGGCGTCCAGCAAGTCGTGGAAGAGGTCGATCATCTCGGTCGTTTCCGCCCCCTCTTTCGCGTGGACAAGGCGGTCCTCCTCCCGGGAGAACGGCCGGACGCGCATAAACAGGCAGCGGGAGAAAATGGTCGTCAGGACCTTCTCCGGCTGGAGCGTGACCAGCAGGAACAGGGTCTTCTCCGGCGGTTCCTCGACCATTTTCAGGAGGGCGTTCGCCGCCTGCGGGTTCATCTTCTCGGGCAGATACACAACGACCGTCCGGTACCCGCCTTCCACGGCGGACAAGGACAGTTTCTCCAGGATGGAGCGCGCCTCATTGACCGAGATGAGGCCCTGTTTCCCTTCGATGCCGATGGCCTCATAGAGTTCGTTCTCAAAGAAGCAAGGGTTCTCCGTCAGCAATTCACGCCACGGGCCGATGAACCGGTCGGACACCGGTTTGTCCGGTCCCGCCACCGGGAAGACGAAATGGATGTCCGGATGGATGAGCTTCTTCACCCGGGGGTTGTGCCCATAGACTTCGTCCAGGAAATCGAGGATGAGCGGGAAGGCGCCGCCGCCGTCGTTCTGGTGGAACAGCATCGCATGCGGAATCCGGCCGCTCTCCGCCATCTGCCGGAGGGCCGCCGCGAGGGGCGCGTTGCTGCTCATCGTTTCCATCGGTCAATAATTTCTTTCGCCCACATAGCGGGCCAGTTCCACGAGATACGGCTTTTCCGCGGACGACGGGAGTTCGTCCAGGCAGGAAACCGCCTCGTCGATGTATTTGTCCATCTCCGCCACGGCTTTGTCCACGCCGTCCCGTTCCAGGACGAACGCCCGGACCCGGTCCGCCAGGGCGGGCTCGTCGGAAATCCTTCCGACCAGCGCCCGGACCGCCGCGGCCTCCTCCGCCGTCGCCGAATCCAGCGCACACAGCAGCGGGAGGGTGATTTTCTGCTCCTTGAGGTCAATGCCCACGGGCTTCCCCAGCGCCTCGTCCCCGGCATAGTCCAGGATGTCGTCCTTGATCTGGAACGTGATGCCCAGGTTCCGGGCGTAGCCGGCCAGGGCGGCGGTCCATTCCTCCGGCGCGCCGGCGGAGACGGCGCCGGACAGGACGGACGCCTCGAAGAGCGATGCCGTCTTGGAATAGACGATCCGGAGGTAGTCTTCGCGGGTCGTATCGCAACTGGAGGCCTTCTCGAGCTGGAGCATCTCCCCTTCCGCCAGGTCGGAGAGCGTCTTCGCGAACAGGCGGATCGCCCGCTCGCTGTAGCGCTCCGCGTCCAGGATGCGGCGGATGGCCTTCACCAGCCAGTAATCGCCGATCAGCACCGAGGCGGGGCTCGAGAGGATGGACATCACCGTGGGCTTTCCCCGCCGGGTGGCCGCGCCGTCCACGACGTCGTCGTGCAGCAGGGTCGCGTTGTGGATCATCTCGGCGGCGGCCGCGAAACGGACCGTGTCGCCGTTGATCCCGCCGCAGGCGCCGGCGGACAGCAGCGTCAGCATCGGCCGCATCAACTTCCCGCCCTGCGACAGCAGGGACCGGTTCGTCGCGTCCAACAGCGCGATGTCGCTCTTCAGGGAAGCCTCCAGCAAGGCGGAGACTTCCTCCATCGGTCCGGCCAGGAAGGCCTTGAGCGCGCGGATATCCATTTACTTCAAGTGTTCAGCCAGTTCGGGGACCGTGTCGGCGAAAATGATGAGGGCCCGGTCGCCGGAAGTCAGCATCCCGGTCGCCTCGTAATGGTCCAGCAGGGCCTTGAAGGGGTCGAAGAAGCCGTCCACGTTCAGGACGAGCAGCTTGCCGTCGTACCGCCCCAGCTTCACCAGGACGTGCGACTCGATCAGTTCGTCCAGGGTGCCGATGCCGCCGGGAAGGGCGATGACTGCCGATGTCCCTTCGCGCATCCGCTCCTTCCTTTCCGCCATCGTGTCGGTCCAGACGAGTTCGGTCAGGTTCGGGTACTCGAGCCCCTTCATGAACCGCGGAAGCACGCCGATGTGGTCGCCGCCGAGACGGTCCATCTCGTCGGCAATCACCCCCATCGTCCCGCGGAAACTGCCGCCGGAGACGAGGGTCCAACCATACGCGTGCAGCGCGCGAACCACTTCACGCGCTGCCTCGTTGTACTTGGGGTCGATGTCGTAACTGGCCGAGCAGAAGACGACCGCCTTGCGCCGGGGCATCTGCTAGAACAGGATGGCCAGGGTGAGCTTGACGCCCTGATAGTTTTTGAGGGCCTTGTAGGACGGCTTGATGTCCTTCAGGGTGCCGTTGTCCAGTTCGGCTTCCTTGTACAGCTTTCCAAAGTTCCGGAACAACTGGCAGGACAGCTGGACATGGCTCGCGACTTCCAAGCCGATACCGGCGCCGATGCCGTACTCGAGCTTGTTCTTGGCGACTTTCTGGAGCGCCTCGTTGATGTTCGGGGCAGACGCGCCCGTACTGATGCCGGTCAGGGATTCGGTTCCGGTCACCCCGTAACCGACGAACGGCTCAGCGAAAATGTAGGGACGGAAAGCCAGGAGGTCCGGTCCCCACTGGAGGCCGAGGCTGGCCTCTACGAAGCCGGTCTTGGAGTTGACGAGATTGGTCTGCTTGAGGGCGGCACCTTTCACCTGGTAGGCCAGGGCGGGCTGGATGGCGAATCCGGCACCGAGGTCCATCTTATACACCACGCCTGCCTCGAAAAGGGCCATGGACTTGTTCTCCTTGGGATTGTCGGCACCGTTCATGGTGGAAAGCGTAAGGCCTCCCTTCACGCCGATCTGGGCGTTGGCCGCCACCATCGAGGCGAAAAGAGCGACGAGGACAAATAACTTCTTCATATTGCTATGCTTTTATCAGTGTTTGACTTAAAAAAGGATGGCGAGGGAGAACTTGATTCCCTCGAAATTCTTGACTTTTTCCAGGGACTCCGTCCCGGCCTCCGCAGGCTTGCTGAACATCGTGCCCAGGTTGTTGAACCATTGGACGGAAAGCTGGAGATGCTCGGAGATCTCCAGGCCGGCGCCCAGGCCGAAACCGTACTCGAACTTGTTCTTGGCCTGGCTGGCCCAGGCCTGGAAGGATTCGTTCCCCCGGTCGGTGGACGAAACCCGATAGCCGATGAACGGCTCGGCGAACACGTACGGGCGGAACGCGGCGAGGTGCGGGCCCCACTGGAGCCCCAGGGGAACCTCCACGAAACCGGTCTTCACCTTGAAATCCTCCTCCGTCGCGGTGCTGAGATGGCCCACATTGGCCCCTTTCACCTGGTACAGGACGGCAGGCTGGATGGCGAAGCCGGAAGGAAGGTTGAACTTGTAGGTCAGGCCGGCGTGATACAGGCTGATGGCGTCCGCAGAGGCCATCTTCACGGAAGAGGAGGTCAGACCGACGAGGAAACCGAACTGGGCATGCGCGCCGGCGGCCAGGATCATCGAGGCGGCTACGGCGGCGACCAGGGTCAGGAACCGTTTCATCGGCCTACAGGTTGGCGTTGATCTTGTCCACGAGGGCGCTCTTGGGCATCGCGCCCACGGAGCGGTCCACCATCGCGCCGTTCTTGAAGAAGAGCAGCGTGGGGATGCTCATGATGCGGAAGCGCATCGCAATCTCGTCGGCGTCGTCCACGTTCACTTTGACGACCTCGATCTTGTCCGCCATCTCCGCCTCGACTTCGTCGAGCAGCGGGGAAAGCATGCGGCACGGGCCGCACCAAGTGGCCCAGAAGTCCACGATGACGAGCTTCTCGCTCTGGAGGAGTTCGTCGAAACTGGTATTGGTTGCAATCTTTGCCATAGCAGATAGGGTTTTAGCGTTTCGCAAATATAGTGAAAAATAATTACAAAGCGTCCTCGACAGGGAGCACGTACGCCCGCAGGCCCAGCTTGGGATTGTCGCGGTCCGTCGTGCGGAGCCGGTCCATGATCTCCGCTACCAGGGCGTCGTCCACGGCCGTCAGGACGGCGTGGTTCTGCGTGGGCCAGGCGTGGTTGCCGAGATGGGGTTCGCCGGTCTCGGAACCGCGGCCGCCGATCTCTTCCCAGACGGTGTAGCCCCGCTGGCCGCAAGCCTCCAGGAGTTCCACAATCTCCTGGTTGTAGGCCTGGTTGTATACAATGAATATCGCTTTCATATCTTGTCTATTTAGATTCCTTCGCTTCGCTCGGAATGACAGAGCCTGCTTTCCGCAAGAGGCGGCGTTCGCGGTGTTCGGTGATGCCGCAGTACAGGACCGGGATGATGACGAGGGTGATGAGGGTGGAGATGGAAAGGCCCCAGGCCACGGTGACGCCGAGTCCGTTCCACATCTCGGAACCTTCGCCCCGGCCCCACGCCATCGGCAACATGCCGCAGACGGTGGTGAGGGTGGTCATCAGGATCGGGCGGAGACGGCTCCGGGCGGCGGTGACGGAGGATTCGCGGACGCTCATCCCGCGCTCCTGGCACAGGATGGTGTAGTCGATGAGCACGATACCGTTCTTCACCACGATACCCAGGAGGATGATGATGCCGATGAGGCTCATCACGCCGACGGCCATCCCGTGGAGCATGTTTCCGAGCGCGACGCCCGTGAAGGCGAACGGGATGGAGAACATGATCACCAGCGGGCCCAGGAAGGACTCGAACTGGGAGGCCATCACCATATACACGAGGATGACGATGAGGAGCATCAGGAGGATCATGTCGGAGAACATCGACTGCTGCTCTTCATAGTCGCCGCCGATGTCCCAGGACAGTTCGGCCGGGAGCGGCTCGGCCTCCATCAGGGCGGTGACGAAGTCGACGCCCTCGCTGAGGGCGTGGCCGCGGGCCATCATGCCGCTGACGGTGATGTAGCGGTCGCGGTTCTTGCGGGTGATGGTGGGCGGCACCTTGGATTCGACGACCTCGCCGAGGTCGCGCACCTTGATGCCGCGGCCCATCGCGTTATGGACCACGATGTTCTCGATGTCCTCCACGCTCTCGCGGAACTCCGGTGCGAAGCGGACGCGGATGTTGTACTCCTCGCCGTCCTCGCGGTAGTAGGAAGCCACGGTGCCGCTCATCGCCGCGCTCACGGCGGCGGCCGCGGTGGTGGAAGTCAACCCGTTGAGCGCCAGCTTCTCGCGGTCGAAATCGACCTCGTATTCCGGCGTGTACTGGTCGCGGCTCAGGACCACCTGGACGAAGTTCGGATTCTCCAGCATCTTCGCCCGGATCTTCCTGGCCTCGTTCTCGGTGGTCTCGAAGTCATACCCGTAGATCTCCAGCTGGACGGCGCTGCGGCCGCCCATGCCCATGCCGCCTTCCGTGACGGTGGACTTGTTGATCTCCGGGAAGAGCTTGAGGTCCTCGCGGATGAGGTCGGCGATTTCGGAAGTGGAGCGCTTGCGGTCCTCCATCGACCCGATGTTGATGTTCATCGAGATCAGGTAGGTGCCGTTGTTGCGCATCGACGCGAAGGCGTTCTGGGAATCGGCCTGGCCGAAGTTGTAGCTCAGGACCTTGATCTCGGGCACGTCGGCGACGATCTTCTCGTAGATGCGCGCCGCGAGGTCGCGGGTGACGTCCTGCGCCGTGCCGATGGGCAATTCCACGGACACCTGGATCCGGCCCTGGTCCTGCGTCGGGAAGTACTCGGTCTTCATCCGGGGGACGTAGAGGGCGAGGACGACGGCGAAAATGACGGCCGCGCCCAGCAGCACGAGCTTCTTGTGGTTCATGCACCAGGCGATCATCCGGGAGTATCCGCGGGAAACGGCGTCGAGGAAACGGTTCACCGGGTCGAAGATGAAGTGGTACAGCTTGCCGCTCTTGTTCTCGATGGTGAGGAGCTGCGAGCACAGCATCGGGACGAGGGTGAGGGCGGCGGTCGTGGACACGATCATGATGATGGACACGATCCAGCCCAGCTGGCGGAACATGATGCCGGCCATGCCGGAGATCATCGTCAGCGGGAGGAACACGCACAGCATCGTGAGGGTGGAGGCGATGACGGAGATGCCCACCTCGGCGGTGCCGTGGACGGCGGCCTCCTTGGGCTTCTCGCCCCGCTCCAGGTGCGTGGTCACGTTCTCCAGGACGACGATTGCGTCGTCCACGACCATGCCGATGGCGATGGAAAGGGCGGACATCGAGATGATGTTCAGGGTGTTGCCCGTCGCGAAGAGGTACATCAGCGAGGCCAGGAGGGCGATCGGGATGGACAGGACGACGATCAGGGTTCCCTTCCACCGGCCCAGGAAGATGTACACGATGAGCATCACCACGAGGAACGTGATGAGGATCGTCTCCTTCAGGGAGCTGATGGTGCGGAGGATGTTGTCGGAAGAGTCGACGACCGGAGTGATCTTGATGTCGGACGGCAGGTTGCGCTGCAGCTTGGCGAGCTCCTTCTTGACGCCGCGGATCACGTTCACGGTGTTGTAACCGGACTGCTTCTGGATGACAATCTGCGCGCCACGGACGCCGTTCGTGTAGGATTCCTGCGACTTTTCTTCCAGGCCGTCCATCACGCGGGCGACGTCCCGGAGATAGATCACGCCCCCGTTCGCGTTCCCGAGGACGATGTTCTCCAGCTCGGAGGGATCCTGGAACTCTTTCTTGATGCGGAGGGTATAGGTGTCGGAGCCGATGTCGATGCTGCCGGAAGGGACGTTCCGGTTCTCGGCCGCGATGACCTGGGAGATGGAGGCGATGGACAGGCCGTAGGCCTCCAGCTTGTTCGGGTCGCAGTAGACGTGGATCTCGCGCTGGGGCGCGCCATTCACGGAGACCGTGCCCACGCCGGTGACGCGGGCCAGCGGCGTGGCGACACGCTCGTCGAGGATCTTGTCAAGGGCGGAGACGCTCTGGTTCGCGGTGGCCGACATGATCATGATGGGCATGTCGTCCGCGCTGAACTTGAAGATGGTCGGGGAGGAGGCGCCGTCCGGGAGGGTCTGGCTGGCCATCGACAGCTTGTCACGGACGTCGTTCGTCGCGACTTCGATGTCGGTGCCGTACTCGAACTCGAGGGTGAGGACGGAGATGTTCTCCCGGGAGTTGGACGTGATGTCCTTGAGGTTCGCGACGCCGTTCAGGGAGTTCTCGAGGACCTTGGTGAGGTTGTTCTCGACGTCTTCGGCGCTGGCGCCCGGATAGGACGACATCACCATGATGACGTTGGACTCCACGTCCGGGAAGTTGTCCACCGGCAGCCGCGTCAGGGAGAAAAGGCCCAGGATCGCGAACGCCACGAAGATGAGGGCGGTCGTGACCGGATGGTTGACGGATGTCCTGTAGATGCTCATGGGACTTCCGGCTTAGTTGAGGACCACGACCTTGACGCCATCCTTGAGGGTGGCCTGTCCCTTGCTGACGACCGTCGCCCCTTCGGCGACGCCGTCCACGACCTCATACTCGGAGCCGATGTGGCGGCCGATGGTCACGGGCACGTAGCTGACGGTGTCGTCGTTGTTCAGCAGGTAGACGAACTTCTGGCCGGTGCCTTCCTGCTTGACGATGCAGCGGTCGGGCAGCACGATGCGGTGGTTGGTGCCGAAATTCACGGTCACGCGGGCGAACATGCCCGGCCGCAGGGCGCGGTCGGCGTTCTGGACGACCACCTCGGCGTTGAAGGTGTGGGTAGCGGCGTTGATGGTCGGATACAGGCGGTTCACCTTGCCGGTGAAAGTGCGGCCCGGGAGGGCGTCCACGGTGATGGAGACGGTGTCTCCCTTCTTCACCTTCGTGTACTCGTTCTCGGAGATGCCCACGAGGAGCTTCACCGGAACCACCTGCTGGACGGTGAACAGCGGGGCGCTCATCGCGAACATGTCCCCCACGTCGAAGTTGCGGGCGGTCACGAAGCCGTTGATCGGGCTGCGAAGGATGGTGTTCTCCAGGAGGTTCTGGTAGTTGGTCTTGCGGACCTTGTAGCCGAGCTCGGCGGCCTCGAAGTCGGACTGGGACACGCCGCCTTCCTCATAGAGGCCCTTCAGGCGGGCGTATTCGATCTCGTCGTTCTGGATCTGGAGCTCGAGCTGTTCCAGCTGGAGGCGGTCCATCTCGGCGAGGACCTGGCCCTTCACGACATAGTCCCCCACTTCCACGTTGATCTTGCGGATGCGGGCGCCGGTCTGGGGCATGATGTTGTTGGTGGCGTAAGCCTCCACGGAGGAGGAATAGGTGCTTTCCTGGGCGACGTCCCGGGCGGTGGCGGAGACCACCTCGACGGAGGGAGTGACGTTGGCCTGGGGGCCGGGAGCACCGGGACCCGGCTGCTGCTGGTTACCGCCCCTGCTGCCGCAGGAGGCCACGGCCAGGGCGGCCAGGACGGGGATGATGATTCTGCAGTTCATATCGTTAATTCGCGTTAAAATCGTAACCGAGGGTCTGTTCCAGGCCGGCCTTCGCGATGACGAAGTTGTAGATGGCCTGGGAGACGGCGAGACGGGACTGGGTGAGCGTGAGTTCCACGTTGTTCAGGTCCGTGAGGGTGCTCTTGCCGAGCTGGTAGGACTTGACGGCGATGTCGTAGGCCTTCTCCGCGGAGGCGAGGGCCTCCTTGGAGGCGTCGTAGGTGCGCATCGCCGTGTCCATCGTGCCGAGGCTCTGGCGGATGCCGATGCGGAGCTGGCGCTCGGCGTTCTCGCGCTGGAGGTCGAGTTCGTCGGCCTGGACGCGCGTCTGCTTGATGGCGTGGTAGCGCTGGCCGCCGGAGAAGATGGGGATGGACAGGCTCAGGCCGATGGTGGAGGACGGGAACCACTTCCACTGGCTCAGGTTGAAGATGTCGCTCTGGGTCAGGTAGGAGTAGGAGAAGGTCATCGCGAGCGTCGGAAGGTAGGCGTACTGCTGCATCCGGATCTGCCGGGAGAGCATCTCGGCCTGCTGCGCGAGCTGGCGGAGCTGCGAGTTGCCGTCCAGCGAGGCGCCCTCGCCTTCGGCGATGTCGCTGAACATCTGCCCGGCATAGTCCTCGAGGGTGCCGGCGATGTCGATGTTCCGGTCCAGGTCCACGCCCATCACGGCCTTGAGCTGCCACAGGGCCAGTTCCACGGAGTTCTCCGCGTTGTACAGGTTCGGGATGGCGGCGGCCACATTGGCCTTCGCGCGGGTCAGGTCCAGTTCGGACGCCCGTGCCGCATTGTAGCGCATCTCGGTCAGGCGGAAGTTCTCCACCGCGTTCTCATAGACGGAATTGTACACCTTGTATGCCTCTTTCGCGAAGAGGATGCCGTAATAGGCCTGCTTCACGGACGCGACCGTCCCGAGACGGGACTCGCGCGCCTGCTCCACGGCCAGTTCCACCTGGTCGCCGGTGAG